>CAKUVB010000125.1 GCA_934693215.1 uncultured Candidatus Melainabacteria bacterium | reverse complement strand
CAATATTCTTTCTTTTTTCTTCGCAATAAAAAAGAAAGAATATTTGGTGCGGGGTTTGGGGTTGCATAAACCCCAATATAAAATAACCAACATTGACAGATTCCGTATCAAGTACGGAATGACTAATTGATTATTATATAAAATTTTTAATCAACAACAATTTCACCTTGTCGATAAACTACAACATCTTCATCTTTAAAACCAACGACAGTTGACGCAAGTCCTTTTGCAGAATATCCAAAATCTTCCACTACCAAATCTACACTATCGCCAATATATTTTATTGCCTCATCGTATGTTAGGGCTGCCGACTCGTGAGAAAGATTTGCACTTGTTGTAGCCAAAACTCTTGACGGAATACTTCTACAAATTTCTTGAAATGTTTTGTTATCAGGAACTCTTATTCCAACAGTATTGAGTCCTGACGTTATATAATCTGGAGTTTTATTTGATTTTGACACAACGACCGTCAAGGCTCCAGGGAAATATTTTTTTATTAATTTTTGAGCAGACTTAGAAGGGTTTTCTATATAATCAAACAATGGATATGTGTCATCAGACATCAATATCAAAGGTTTTTCTTTTTCTCTACCCTTTATTTTATAAATTTTTTCTACTGCTTTTTGACTTTCCGGTAAACAACCAATCCCCCAAACAGTATCTGTAACGAATGCTATAACACCATCATTTTCTAATACATCTTTTATTTTATCTTGTAATATTTTATCCATAACTTATGCTCTTTTAAATTTTCCTAAAATTCTATTTAACATTTCATTGATATAATTAACCTTAAATATACAACTCAAACCTACATATACAGCTAATATTTCTATTGAAACAGTTACTAATCTAACAAATATATTATATTGAGCCATCATTTTTGCAGAAACAAATGTAATTCCAAGAGTTAATAAACCAACAAAAGTCATTTTCAAAAGATTTACAAATAAATCTTTGTATGCCATTTTTACTTTTGATGAAATCAATATACCCAAAGCTACTGCATTATACAAAGTTACTAATGATGTAGAAAGAGTAATACCACCAATTTGCCAGCCTAATTTTGATATAAATATGTAATTAAACAAGAACTTCAAAAGTATTGATGATGTTGCTATCATAAACGGTGTTTTTGAATCATCAAACGCATAATAAACTCTTGTAATTGAATCTCTAAACACATAAGGAATTATTGAGAACGACAAGTATAATAACGCATCAAATACCATTAAAGAATCGCCATACGTAAATGCACCACGTTCAAAAACTAATCTTACGCAATCCAGTCCAAGAGTTAATATTCCAATTATTATCGGCATTGCAACGAAGAATAATAATCCGACCCCTTTATTAAAATACGTCTTAATACCTTCCATATCTTGTTTGGCAACGAGTCTGGTAAACAACGGAAATAATGGTACTAAAAATGCAGTAACCAAAATCCCTACAGGAAATTGAAATATTCTATTTGCATATCCTAAAGCTGTCCAAGCACCTTCTCTTAATGATGAAGTGAAAAACATATCAACATATATATGAAGCTGACCTATTGTTGAACTGAATACTGCAGGTATAAGAAGTTCGCATATTGATTTTAGTTCTGCATTATTTCTGAAATTCAAATTCGGTCTAAATCTAAAACCGATTTTTTTAATCTGTGGAAACTGCAACAAGAACTGACATATTGCACCAACAGTAGTTGCCCACGCAAGAACAATACCGGCATTATCATTTTTCGCACAACATATTGCAATAATTATTACAACACTCATAATCATTGGTGAGAAATTTGGTAGCATGAACTTTTTATAAGTAATTAAAAGTCCATAATAAATCCCAACTATTCCACCGACAATAAATACAGGCGTCATTATTCTCAAGTGTAATGCGGCTAAAGATATGAGTTCGGGTGTTCCGTTTGATATGATTATTCCCATTATTTGTGTTGAGAATAAATAACATATCAAGCCAAGCATTGAGAAGAAAAATACACTTAATACCAAAAACGTATTATATAATTTGTTCACAAATTCAGTAGGCTTTTGGTTTATATCCGGTATAAGTTTTGAGAATACTGCAACAGTTGCACTATGAAAAGGCCCGCCTACACCACCTAATAAAATGATGGCAAATGACGGAATTTGATATGCGTAAAAATAAGCATCTGAAACAATAGATGCACCATAGTATTTTGCAGTAATCACATCACGCAAAAATCCTACTATCTTACTTAAAACCGTTACTAGAGCTATAAGCCAAGCAGCTTTTAATATTCCCGAACTTCCTTTATCTTCTTCCATAATTCCAATCTACTACAAAAATTTAATATACAAATTAATTTTTATACTTCCTTTACTTAAATCATTCGTCACTAACTTATTCTGACATGCCGGAACATATATAATTGTGTTTGTTTTCCCCTTATGGATATAAGGCGAAATATCTAATTCACAACGTTGTATGTTCATATATTTACTCAAATCAAAATTACATGTTTTACCGTTTATGTTTACTTGTAAATTACTTAAATTTTTTCTATCTTGAATTTCTATCAAAGCTTTATCTGATGGGGGATAAAATATTTGTTGAACAGGTTTGTTATCAACATCAACAGGTTTTGTACCAAGATAAATTCCGGTATAATAGTGCTTTAATATCTCAATGAAATTCTTTTTCAATTCTTTTGCCATAAAGCTTGCACCGTATTGGCTCATGCCAACACCATGACCAAATCCACCCCCATAAGCTGTTATTTGGGTAATTTCATCAAAACTATCTGTATCACATTTGAAAACTACATTTGCACTAGGTAAAGCACTACCATTTTTGGTGAATAATCTTCTTATAACAAGTTCTTTAGCAACTCTATATTTACCCTCAGTTGTAATGATATCAAGATAAATAATTTTACCCGAATTACCTCGTCTAACAACTTTTAGAGCTTTTAGAGAACCAAATTTTGAATTGTCATGAAACTCAGGAGTTACAAAACCTGTTTTTGATTGTTTAACAAGGTTTTGTGCTAAAACTTTTTCTAGTTCTTCTTTTGTCCAAACTCTTTGCCATCTATAATAACGAGATTTTACATCATAAGATTCAGGAATTGTTGAATAGAACAAAAATGCCGCATCTTCTCTATTTAGAGGACAAATACCTTTTAAATCAGGCTTTGCAATCAAATATGGTTTCAGTGGTGATGGAAACTGTTTTGTATCAGGATCAGAAAACGCATACGAATAATTTTCGGTATATCCGCCCGCACAAGAACTATACAAAGCAAGTATAGGTTTATGATTGTATATTGCAACAATACCTTCAGTTTCTTTAACAGCTTTATTTCCTGTTTCGGTTTCGGTGTTATAACCAAAATATACCTGACTTGCAACACTATCAACAACATCATAAGCTTTTGAAACTTTTGTTCGTGGCATTATTGCATAATTTCTAGCCGCAACTGCTTGAGCCTTTAAAGCTTCTAACCCAAAAGATACGGGCATTTCGTTAGAAACAACCCCTTTCAAATAATCTTCTAATTCGATTATATTTATCAAATAAAGAATATCAGGTTTTGTATTTTTTTGAACTTTTAAAGCCCCTCTATAGAGTGCTTGTTTTCCGGCTCTTTTAAGTTCTTTAACTCCTAATACACCGTCAGGACAAGCAAATACATATCCTTTTGGTGATTCAAAATAAGAATCTTCATTAGGAACTTTGAATGAAATCACACCATTTTTTATAGAAAAAGTGACGGCTTGATAGGCAGGAATTTTGGCAACCGTTTTTCTTGTATCAGGTTCGCATATATATCCTGTTTCTGTACTATACAAGGATACAGAGCCTCTTTCAAGAGTCCTGAAACCATTATCCATAATCCCGACTTTAATAATAGGGGATTGTGGATTTTCATAAGGCTTTGCGTTTACAACAAGTCCCAAAATAACTGTACATATTATAGCTACAGCCAGAATTATTTTTGTTATTTTGTTTCCCACGTTGTGCCTTCTTTTGAATCCTTTAATATAATACCAACATTATCAAGTGCAACTCTTATTTTATCGGCAATAGTCCAATTTTTTTCTGCTCTTGCGTTTTTTCTATCTTCTATAATTTGTTCCATAGAAGAATAATCTTTTTCAAGCTCTGCACTCACTTGTTTAAGTTTGTCATTAAGTTCTTCCTCTGACAACTCAGGTTTTGAAAAACTGAAACCTAAAACATCTGCTAGTTTATACAAAGTTGTAAAAGCACCTTCCACATCTTTATTTGCTTTGTTTGTTAAATCAAATAAAATAGCAAGAGCTTTTGAGGTGTTCAAATCTTCGTCCATTGCCTCAACAAATTGTTTATATTCATCTGTTTTCGTAATGTCAAAAGCTTCGTCAATTGGTGTTTGTTTTGCGTTCAACATTCTTTTTACACCAGCACTAGCAGATTGAAGTGATTCATCAGAGAATTCAACAGGCATGCGATAATGGTTTGTTAAGATAAAGAATCTAATAGTGTTTGCATCATAAGTTTTTAACAAATCATCAATCGTTAAGAAATTTCCTAATGACTTAGACATTTTTTCTTTGTTAATAGTTACAAAACCATTATGTAACCAATAGTTTACAAATTTGCAACCATTCGCACATTCAGATTGAGCAATTTCATTTTCGTGGTGAGGGAATATCAAATCTGCACCACCGGCATGAATATCTATTGTTTTGCCAAGATGTTTGCGTATCATTGCTGAACATTCAATGTGCCAACCCGGACGACCTTTGCCCCAAGGTGAATTATATCCGAATTTTTCATCTTTTTTCCATAGTGCAAAATCAAGAGGATTTTCTTTTTTATCGCCAACTTCTATTCTTGCACCACTAACAAGTGAATCTATCGGTTGTTTAGAGAGCATACCGTATTTAGAGAATTTTGATACTCTAAAATATACATCTCCATCAAC
>CAKUVB010000124.1 GCA_934693215.1 uncultured Candidatus Melainabacteria bacterium | reverse complement strand
CCGGTGAACCGAGTAAAGCTAGTAATAAAAGTAATACTATTGATTTTTTCATAGCAAATATTATACTACAAATTACTTTGTAATATCCTTTAAATAGTTAGGTAAGGCAAATCTTGCGTAATGGTAATCTTTGTTATAAATCTTGCAAGATTTTGTAATATCATTTTCTCTATCTTCTGCAAAGTAAGATAAAGGTTCAACATCAGTTGAACAAAATGCCCAAGCCCAATATCCACCCGGATAAGTAGGTATATTAGAGGTGTATGTAGAGCAAATAGGGAAAACTTTTTTAAGAAGTTTGTACATTTTGCTTATTTCTTCTTTGTTTACAACAGGAGATTCAGATTGAGCAGCTAATATACCGCCAGCTTTTAAAGATTTCTTTACGTTTGTGTAGAATTCCTCTGTAAATAATCCTTCTCCTGGTCCCATTGGGTCTGTTGAATCTATAAGAACAACATCGTATTCATTTGTTTTATCTTTGATAAACTCGATTGCGTCCTCAACCTTTATTTCTACTTTAGGATTATCAAGTTCACAAGCCATACTAGGTAGATATTTTTTGCAAGCATCAATTACCATACCGTCAATTTCGCATAAAACGACTTTTTCTACAGTGTTGTGTTTCAAAACTTCTCTAACAGTTCCGCCATCTCCACCACCAATAACAAGAACTGATTTTGGTGCTTTATGGTGCATCATAGGAACGTGTGCAATCATTTCGTGATAATGATATTCGTCACCTTCTGTACACATCATTAAATCATCTAGGGTTAAGAATTTACCAAGAATACTATCTGATTCAATAACTTCTACTTTTTGAAACTCTGATTTATCTGAAAATAATACATTTTTCTTTTTTATTGCTATACCAAATCCGGCTGGTGTTATTTCTTGATAAAATTCTGTCATAATTTAATATCTCCTGATAATATGTGTATATGTAAATGAAAAACTTCTTGTCCGGCTTCTTTTCCGGTGTTGATAACAGTTCTATATGACTTTATGCCTTCTTGTTTTGTTACTTTTTTAACGACATTCATTAGCTGACCTAATAATTCGATATCGTCAAGTTCGTTTAAGCTCTCAACGTGTAGTTTTGGAACAACTAATAAATGAGTATTAGCTTTTGGGTTAATATCGTTAAAAACAACGGCATTTTCGTCCTCGTATACAAATTTTGTATTAAAATCACCGTTAATAATTTTACAAAAAATACAGTCTGTCATAATAAACCTCTCTTTATATTTAGGGTACATTAAACAAATGTCTGAGTAAACAAATGTTACATTGAAACTTAATAAAAGCAAAAAATATATTTAGAGGTCTTATATAGATAAGGATATCAATTATGAGAATAAATAATCAAACATACGGTTTGACTTATGCTTTAAATACAAAATCAAATCAATCAAAAGAAATAAAAACATATAATAATAAATTCGTTTCAGTGCCTTCTGAAAGTATAATCGCATCAAAGGGGCTTAATTTTAGGTCAAAAAACATAAATCAGCTTTATGATGAATACAATTGGTATATTAATCATGACCATACACCTGCTATTGATGCTTTTTTAAAGATAGATGATGATAAAGATTCTATGGACGGCTTTTTAGGTGCTATTTTGAATATTGATGATAGAAGTTATCAATTTATAGATAGTGTTGTAAGGCAACCAAGAAATACTAGTAAAATAACAAAAGAATTATCAGAAAAAGTTGGTGCTTGTTCTCAAAATATAATGCCGTTTATTCCAACAAGTCCATACAGAAAAGCTTATGATAAATACTTAGAAACGGAGTATGAAAACTCTCATACGTTATCAGAATTGTTAAGAGTTCGTCCAGATTGGAAAGGTGACAAGTTAATAGAAAAACATAGAAATCTTAAAGGAAATGATTCTTTAGAAATTGGTTCAATTCCAAAAGAATTTCCTAATGAGCATTTATTCCAGATAGCAGATTATTTATCACAATATATGGATAATGGTGTTAAAATGGATAAACATATTAACACATTGAAGCTAGATAATAGAGATTATAATTTTAAATTTTTCACTGAAGGGAAATCAGATAAAAATGTGTTTGGAGTAAAAACACCAGAAAATAAAAAATATGTAATAAAAATGGCTGACCCTAAAAGTAGAAGTTTAGATGCACCTTTTTCGTTGGGTACATTGGCAAAAATTGATACATATTTAACGACAAATAGAAGTAGAAATTCTGCACCGCTTTGTTATTATAACCATGATAGAAACTTATCAGTATATAAATATATTGAACATACACCAATTCCACATTCTGTTGCAAAGAGTGATATGGCTACTATAGCAAAGCATATTCCTGATTTTGGAGCATTGGGATTAACATATAATGATACAGTTGGTGATAAAAATTATTTTCTTTTAGATAAAGATTCCAACGAAGATTTACATACCACCGAAGGGTTTGATGATGCGGTTAAAAATGGAGAATGGATATCTGTTGATAATGACCATGTTACATATAGCTCAAGACTACAACCTGTAGTTTCTAAATATACAGCACCGTTACCAAATGCTATGCAAATGTTCTTTTAATTAATTAATTAATACTTTCGGCATATTTTGGATTGACTGCAAGCCATCTGAATGTTTGTTCTTCAATGTCTGGCATGTCGATGACGAAAGTTCCACCGTATCTGCCACGAGAAAATCTAAGGATACCTTCTTTTGCAAGGCTATTAAGAGCTTTTCTAATTGTATTAGGGCTTAAGTCCATTTGCTCAGAAAATTCTTTGATAGATGGAAGTTTAGAGCCAATATTGTAATTTTCAGAAATAAGTCTTTTTATTTTATTTTGAGTTTTTTGGTAGTGATAAAAAGCTGTTTCTTGAGCCGGTGCAAAAATTGACATCTCACGTTTTGGTTCAAAAGCTGAATTCATAGAGGTATTTGTTACGATAGTTCCATAAGTCCCTCTACGACATAGAAGCATGTTTTCTTTTTCTAAGAGTTTTATTGCGTTATGTACTGTTTTTATACTAACATTTAATTTTTTTGCAAGAATAACATTTGTTGGTAGTTTTTCTCCAATTTTATAGTTCTCTGAAATATATTTTTTTAAATCCTTTTTAACTTTTTCAACAAGAGTTTCTGTATTATGTGATTTATTTGTTTTATAAGATTTGTTAGCTAACACAATACCGTTTTCTTCTGATTTTAAAATACCTTCTGATATTAATTTGTTAATAGCAACTCTTACAGTATTAAGCGGTATTTTTGTCATTGATGAAATTTGTCTTGATGAGATAAATTTTTCTCCAACTTCTATGTCAGAATTTGTAATGTAATCTTTTATAACACCTACTGCTATATCTGATTTAGAGGTTTGTTTTCTATAATCGGTGTTGTTTTTGTTTGTAATTATTGCTCCCACTTTTTGCTTTAGAAAAATATAGTTTTTGTTCTCTAATATTTTAAAAACATTTTGAATAGTTCCAAGACTTACTCCAAGAGCATAAGCAAATTCAGCTTTTGTTGGTAGTAAAGCTCCTTCTATATTATTTGATTCAAGCCAACTTATTAACCAATCTGCAATAGTATCTGTTTTTACTGTGTTTTTTAAATCAGGCAAGGGACTTGTAATGTCTGAAACAGATAATTTAGAGAGTTTATTATTAGAGCAATTTGTATAATTCATATTAACCTTCCACTTTTTTAATAGTATACTATAAATATAAAAACAAACAAAGTTTATTACGTTTTTTTACAAAATAAATATTAAAATAATTGATATT
Source organism: uncultured Candidatus Melainabacteria bacterium (assembly GCA_934693215.1). Classification (GTDB taxonomy): domain Bacteria; phylum Cyanobacteriota; class Vampirovibrionia; order Gastranaerophilales; family Gastranaerophilaceae; genus UMGS1585. Next base: position 1,264 of record CAKUVB010000124.1, on the reverse strand, counting down.
TCCAACCAAAGTTGTAATCTTCTATAACAAAAGTATAATTTTTGTAAAAATTATCAAAGTTTTTCAAATTTGTGCCGTAATACATAATGCAAGTCAAAAAATATTATAAGAAGGTAAATAAAATGGCAGAAGAAAATTTAGGAGCTTCACTGTTCGGACGTTCAGTTGATTTAGTTGATGGTGACCCACTAGAGGAAATTTTTGCATTAAACTTAGGGGATTTTATTTCAGAAAATCTTATTTCTGAGGATTTAGCAAAGAAAATCGGAAGTAGTGAAAAAAATAAAACCGCTAAATTAAAGAATCAGCTTAGTGAACTTATTTCAGTTTATTCTATGAATAAGACTCTTAGTGTAATCGGATTTAGTTCAAAAGATGATTATATAATATACAATTCTATTGCAAAAACAATGGCTCAAATTTTGGAAGTTGATATTTGTCATGTTTACCTGAAAAAAGATTTTGCATGTGGATTAGAAAATGCAGATAAAGATTTGGTATTTGCAGGTTCATCTCTTGAAATTGAAGACACTATATATTCAAAAAATATAGGCTATAATTTAGATGAAAAAAATCCTGTAACAGAATGCTATGAAAAAATTCAGACAGTTACAATTACAAACCCAGATGATGGATTTGCTGAATTAAAAGAAAAGAATGTAAAACTTTTTGCAGCAATACCTATGCATAACAATGCAAATGTTGTTGGGGTTTTTGTGCTTGAATCTTATAAAGAAAAACCTTATCGAAAAGAATTTGTAGAATTGATTGAAAACATGTCAAGATTGTTTGGTACTTCAATTTCGCTACAAAAAACAATTAATGATACAAATGCACTAATTGATAATCCTGATGCAGATGCTACAGATTTAAGACACATGAGAGCAGAATTAACTGCGTTAATTGGTGATTTGGGTGATACTCAAGAAGCTTTTGTAAAATCTCTTGCAACAGCAGTTGATATCAAAGGTCAATATAGTGTTTCTCATTCAAGAAATACGGCAGAAATGGCAAAACGTATATCTGCAGAAATGGGCTTGAACGAAAAAACAAAAGACCTTATATATTATGCAGGTTTATTGCAAAATATTGGTAAAATTACTTTGCCGGAAGAACTTTTTGCAACAAAAGGTAAGTTGAGCAAAGAAGATTGGGATAAGCTTAAAAATTATTCAAACGTAGGTGTTAACTTGTTAATGAATATAAACTTCATGTCAGAAGTTGTTCCTTATATTTGTTATCAAAAAGAACGCTATGACGGTTC
>CAKUVB010000123.1 GCA_934693215.1 uncultured Candidatus Melainabacteria bacterium | reverse complement strand
GTACAGAAGCCTGCTCATGACGGGTTAAAATATGCTTGATACTACTCTTTGAAAGTTCATCATACAAAGGTAAAACGGCAGCTCCAGGATATCCAAAGATATAATCTACCCCTTCAGAAATCAAAAAATCAACAATTAATTTTGCACCTGTTGTTAACTCTGTTTTTACCACTTGTTCCATATCTGACGATTTTATATCAAACTTCTATCTGGTGCAAGGTTGTGTTAGAAGATTATTTTACATACAAAAATGGCGGAAAAATTTCCGCCATTTAAAAATCCAACTATTCAATTGTCCAAGCTTATTCTACTATAGCCTCCTCAAAATAATCTACTACTGTTGACATTACGCTGTCGAAGAAGGTTGAAAGTTCAACAGTTACTTCATTTTTCAGATCATGTTCTGCGATTGAATCTGTTGTACTTACAAACTGAAAATCTTGATTTAAATTCATGTTCTATTCCTCACTTAAATTTTAGTAGACGATACTTATTACATAATTAAATTACGGATAGATTTCCAAAATCTTTAACGATTTTTTCTAATTTGTTACAAACAATTTAACAAAATGGGCAAAAGCTAATAAATACAACAAATTAAAATGTTACAAATTTAGCATGGTAATACTAAGACTAAAAAACAGCCATTATTGTTTGCATAAATTGTGGAACAAGAACATTCAAATATTCTAAAATTGGTCTTACAAAAATAATTGATAACAATAGACCTAAATATATTTTAAGAGGGATTGATACCATAAATATGTTCATTTGAGGCATTACTTTTGAAGTAAAACCTAACAGTACATCTGTAATAAACAAAACTCCAAAAATAGGAAGTGCAATTTTTAATGCTATAACAAATATTTGACCGACAATAAATATTATTTGTTGAACAACTTCCGGAGAAAATCCAAAACCATACCCAATAGGCATAGCTTGAAAACTATTATAAAAAGCTGAAAATAACCAATGATGAGCATTAATAGATATAAATACCATTGTCATCATCCAAGTATACATTTGTGTAATTACAGGAGATGAACCACCTGACATAGGGTTTAATGCCATATCTGCAGATAAGCCCATTTGGATAGAAAACATGTTTGCACCTAATTCTATCGCAATAAACAATACATTTGCACAATACCCTATCGCAAACCCAATCAAGAACTCTTTGAATAAAATAATAGTTAATTCAGGAACAGAAGTCGGTGCAACAAACTGAATTTTAGATTGGATTAACGGAAAAACCAAAAAAGTTATTGCAGCACTAAGCCATATTTTCAATTGTTGTGGTATCGGAAATGTTGAAAACATAGGAGCAGAAACAAACATTCCACTCAAGCGAGTTAATATCGCTATAAATAGAATAATATTTGCAGGTGAAAATATGTCAAATAAACTGTACATTAAGCTCCTAACAATCGTGGTAAGGTATCCATAAACTCATTAAATGTAGATATAAACAAATTAAACATCCAAGGTAGTAAAACTACTAAAACAATAACACTACCAATAATTTTTGGTACAAATGTCAATGTTGATTCTTGAATCTGTGTAACAGTTTGGAACACACTAACAAGCAGACCTAACACCATACCTGTCAATAATATAGGTACAGAAACTTCTAATACTAATACAAATGCTTTTTGAAGAAGTGTAATAATTATTTCTTGATTCATAACTACCTCACAAATCCTTCAACAAGTGATTTCACAATTAAATACCAGCCATCAACAAGAACAAACATGATTAACTTAAATGGTAACGCAATCATTGTTGGAGGCAAGAACATCATACCCATTGAAACCAATACTGATGAAACAACAATATCTATAATCAAAAATGGGAGATAAATTACAAAACCTATTGTGAATGCCGTTTTTAACTCACTAAGAATAAATGCAGGTAACAAACAATATGTTGGAACATCATCTTTGTTTTTAGGTTTTTCTATTTTACCCATTCTTACAAAAAGTGCGAGTTCTTTTTCATTTGTTTGCTTAAACATAAAATCCCTTATTGGGACAATCGCTCTATCTATCGCAGCCTGTTGTGTAATTTGACTTTTCATATATGGTTGTAAAGCTTTGTCATTAATTTGGTTTAGAGTTGGTGACATAACAAAAAATGTCAAAATCAACGCTAAACTTGTAATTACTTGATTTGGTGGTAAAGTGTTTACACCTAAAGCTTGTCTTGTCAAAGATAACACAATAACAATTCTTATAAATGACGTTGTCATTATAAAAATACTTGGTGCTAATGTTAATATAGTCAACCAAATAACGATTTGAACACCGTTTGTAAAATCTTGTGGAGTGTTAGCAGGTTGCATTCCAATGTTTATATTAGGAAACGACACAGGAGCTGCACAAGCTGGAATTACTGTTAAAAAAGACATTAAAAATCCAAACAGTACATATTTCAGTTTTCTATTCATATTTCTCACTATCCCTATTTAAAATCTAGTTATCTATTTTATTATATAAAACAAATACAGATAAAACAAAAAGTTTACGTAATGATACAAAAAAGACACCTACAACAATTTATTATAGGTGTCTTTTTATTAATATCTACTATATTCTTATAATTCAATATTGTTAGAAATAATATCCATTTCTTTTGCAGATGCATAAGCAGAATTACAACCACAGTCACAATAAAGAACTTCACCAGTTGTACCTGAAGATAAATCAGAAGCTAAGAACAAACCGGCTCTACCTACATCATCAAGAGAAACATTTCTAGCAAGAGGTGATCTTGCTACAGCAGCTTTTAACATTTTTGAGAAACCTGAAATACCCATTGAAGCAAGAGTTTTAACTGCACCTGAAGATAGACAATTAACTCTAATTCCTTTAGGTCCTAAATCTACTGCTAAGAATCTCATAGCAGATTCAAGTGCTGCTTTAGCTACACCCATTACGTTGTAGCTTGGTACAGATTTGATAGAACCAAGATATGTTAAAGCAAAGATTGAAGAACCTTCGTTCATAATAGGTTCAGCATTACGAGCAACTGTTACAAGAGAATATGCACTAACACCTAATGCTGTGTTCCAAGCATCAACTGAAGTATCAACAAATCTGCCCATTAAAGCTTCTTTTGGTGCAAAAGCTACAGCATGAACTACAAAATCAAGTTTACCGTAAACTTTTTCACATTCGTTGAATACAGCTTTTACTTCATCTTCTTTTGTAACATCACAACTCATTATAATTTTAGCACCCATGCTTTCTGCAATAGGTTTAACTCTTTTTTCCATAGCTTCACCAGCATAAGTAAATGCGATTTCTGCACCAGCTTCGTGAAGTTGTTTAGCGATAGCATAAGCTATACCATGAGTGTTAGACACACCAAATATAACACCCTTTTTTCCCTTCATTAAATCCATATTTATATCCCTCTCTATAAATTTTGACACATCAATAATAACAAAAAGACATATATTTAGCAATTTATTGATTATTAATATAAGATTTTTATCAAAAATTAATATTTTAAAATGAAATATTAATTTTTTGTTTATTTTTTTAAGTTTCTAAAAAAATAGTGCTTAAATGATAATGTAAAAACAAATGAAAGTTATTTTTTAAAGGAGATATATATTATGGCAAAGACAATTGGTATTGACTTAGGTACAACAAACTCAGTTGTAGCAGTTATGGAAGGTGGTAAACCAACCGTTATAGCTAACGCAGAAGGTATGAGAACAACTCCTTCTATCGTTGGATTTTCAAAAACAGGTGAAAGATTAGTTGGTCAATTAGCAAAAAGACAAGCTATCTTAAACCCTGATAAAACTATCGCATCTATCAAACGTCACATGGGCGAAGATTACAAAAAGAATATAGATGGTAAAGATTATACTCCACAAGAAATTTCTGCAATGATTTTGAGAAAATTAGCAGATGATGCAAGTTCTTATCTTGGAGAAAAAGTTACTTCTGCAGTTATTACAGTTCCTGCATATTTTAACGATGCCCAAAGACAAGCAACAAAAGACGCTGGTAAAATCGCAGGTTTAGACGTTCTTCGTATCGTAAACGAACCTACTGCAGCTGCTCTTGCTTATGGACTTGAAAAAGACCAATCAGAAAAAGTTCTTGTATTCGACTTAGGTGGTGGTACATTCGATGTTTCTATTCTAGAAATCGGTGATGGTGTACACGAAGTATTATCAACATCTGGTGATACTCATTTAGGTGGTGATGACTTCGACCAAAAAATTATGGATTGGATTTGCGAAGAATTCAAGAAACAAGAAGGTATTGATTTAACAGGTGACAAACAAGCTATGCAACGTATTAAAGAAGCTGCAGAAAAAGCTAAATGTGAATTGTCATCAGTTGTTGAAACAAATATCAACTTACCATTCATTACAGCTGATGCAAATGGTCCTAAACACTTAGACTTAACATTAACAAGAGCTAAATTCGAAGAATTATCTTATGACTTGTTAGAAAGATGTAAAAAACCTGTAGAACAAGCTCTAAAAGATGCTGGTCTTGGTAAGAACGACATTAACGAAGTTGTATTAGTTGGTGGTTCTACTCGTATTCCGGCAGTTCAACAATTAGTAAAAGAATATACAGGCAAAGAACCTAACCAATCAGTAAACCCTGATGAAGTTGTTGCAGTTGGTGCTGCTGTTCAAGCAGGTGTATTAGCAGGTGAAGTTAAAGATATCGTATTGTTAGATGTAACTCCATTAACATTGGGTATTGAAACTATGGGTGGTGTAATGACACCTTTAGTTCCTCGTAACACAACAATCCCTGTTTCAAAATCACAAGTATTTTCAACTGCTGAAAACAACCAAACAGCTGTTGATATCAACGTTCTTCAAGGTGAAAGACCAATGTCATCTGATAACAAATCATTAGGTATGTTCAGATTGGAAGGTATTGCACCTGCAATGAGAGGTATTCCTCAAATCGAAGTTACATTTGATATTGATGCTAACGGTATTGTTAATGTTTCTGCAAAAGATAAAGCTACAAACAAAGAACAAAAAATCACAATTACAAATTCTTCTAACTTAACTGAATCTGATATTGATAAGAT
>CAKUVB010000122.1 GCA_934693215.1 uncultured Candidatus Melainabacteria bacterium | reverse complement strand
GATTGTAACCATTTAAACGGTGAATCTTCTCCATGATCAATAATAACAAACTTATCTTCTTCCTCATAGCCTATCATTGGCATTAAAAAGGTGAAGATAGCATCATCATTAACCTCAATTTCACCAAATCTCGTTGTTGTAATGTTCATTGTTTTTCCTTTTTATTCCTAATATCTTAAGTTTATTTATTGTCAGATGATGAAAAATCAAGGTTTGGCATCATCTGTGACATCATCATTGTTTGTATAAGTTGTTGATTTGCCGCAGGGTTATTACTGCCATTTTGGTTGTTCATCATAAAAGGTAGCATGTTCATCATATTATTCATGCCCATGCCGTTATTGTTGTTTCCATTCATACCCATCATTAAATATGCCGGATTGTTCATTTGTTGTGTCATTTGTTGCATATACATTTTTGCCATCATTTCTTGTTGTTTTTTTTGAGAATCTTCTTGGTTTTGTGGTTGGACTTGTGTGTTTGTCATTTGTCCATTCCAAAGTCCAGCTTTTTTTAAGGTCATTATAGCTGCACCAATTTCATCGTTTGACGGCATTTTATCTTGTTTTACAGGTTTAGTAACGACTTTTTTAGTTTCTTGAGTAACTATTTTAGCCGGTTCTTCTTTTTTTATTTCAGGAGTTAGGAATTTCTCTGCTTGAGAATTTTTGCTAATTGATAACTGAGCATCAAGTCCTGTAAATCCTGATGTCCCCAAGCAATCTTTAGCAGCCTTCGCCATTGATTTTAATGATTTATCAGAATTCATAGAGATAACTTTATCATAATTTTTTATGGCAAGAGCTTTGTTATTTGTTTTTGCATAACATAATCCCAAGTAGTAATATGCAACCGGATATGTTGAATCTTGTCCTATAATTGTATTTAGGTTTTTTATACATTCCGAATAATCACCGGATTTGTATAAAGTTATAGCATCAGAGATTTTTTCTTCCATTTGTCCTGCAAAAGCGGAAGAAGATAATAACATGCTTATAATAAATGTTAGTATAACCCGTTTCATACTATATATTTAATGATTCTCCATACTAAATCAACATCTAAATTATACGAGATTTTTAGACTTGTTGCCTACTTTAAATGTAGGATTTATAATCTTAGCAAATTATTTTTTTACAAGAGTTATATAAGTATGAAAATTTGTTCGACTTTTCAACCAACATTTATTCAAAATAATCAAAATAAAAATAACTCAGTACCAAATAAGAATATAGTTCAATTTATTCCGGATAATGTATCTTTTGATGCGATGAAAAAGTCTGATTTTAAAGGTATAGATAGAATTTGTGTGGAAAGATTTAAAGCTCCAATAGAAAAGTTTAATACAAATGAAGATTTACAAAATTGGGCAGGAAAACTTTTAGACACGATCTTAAAAAAGGATTATAAAGGACGCCAACAAGCAACAGTAATTCAACGAAAAAGTTTACTGAAGGAATGGGGCGATTATGTGACAAAAGAAAATGACGCATATAATAACTCTGCAGGCTTGCTCATAATGTCCTCTATTACAAAAGGTTTAAAACATGAGAATGATGCTCTCCCACCAGCTTTGAATAAGGGTATATTAGCAGATGTAATGTCAGAAGTGGATAAAGGGCAAGATATTAATATCTTAAAAAAATATAAATTTAAGTTGAAAAATAAATATTTTGAACAATGTAAAATTTTAAGTGAGCAAACAGGTTGGGTAATTATTCCATCTAAAAAACATGATACAGAGAATTTTGATAATAATGTAGAAAAATTAAAAGCTCTTTCTCATAATAACTGGTGTACTCATTCTTTTAATGCCGAGCCATATCTTGCTGAAGGAGATTTTCATGTATATTTAGAAAAAGGAAAACCAAAACTGGGGGTTAGGTTTGTTGGTTCTCGAATACAAGAAATACAGGGAGAGTCTAATAATTCAAAAATTCCTAATAAATATTTTGGTATTGTAAAAAAACATGTAAAAAAATACAGATTGTCATCAAGAGCAAGATTAGAAATTAATAATGCTAAAAAAGTGAAACAACAGGTGGTAAAGTTAGGTAAGTTTTTAAAAGATAAAGAAGATTATGAAATTTTTGGATATTTAGGTTATTTACCAAATTCCAAAGGGTCAATTTTAGAACCAAAAGAAAGTAGTTTTATTGATAAGATGTGTAAGTTTTTCGGTTTTAGAAAAGAAGAACCTATTAAATTCCCTAAGAGAAAATCAAAGAATATAGCTCTTGCTTTTTATAAACAACCAAATAAAGACTTGAGTTTTGAAGATTTGGGAATAGATGAAAACAAACTTTTTCAAAATGTAAAGAAGATACATGGCAAAGCTGATTTTTCAAGAAGTAATTTAGATTCGCTTAATAATTTAGAATTTATATCAGGAGAAGCTAATTTTGCATATTCGCAAATCAAAGATTTAGGTAATTTGAAAAGAATTGGTGGTGAAACTAATTTCCATCATACAATGATTAAAACATTAGGGAATCTCGAAACTATAGGTGGCGATGTGTGGTTTAAGGATTCTGAAGTAGTTTCTTTAGCAAAATTAAGAAGAATTGGAGGTACAGCAGGGTTTAATGAATCGAAAGTTGAGGACTTAGGTGATTTGAAGGTTATTGAAAAAAATGCAACTTTTGGTGGTTCACAAATTAAATCTCTCAAAAACTTGCAAGAAATAAAAGGAGATGCAGATTTCTCTAGAAGTATGGTCGAAGATTTAGGAGCTTTAAAATTTGTTGGTGGTGATGCCGTTTTTTCTCAAAGTGCAGTTAAGGATTTAGGGGAGTTAGAAAGTATCGGTAAAGATGCAATTTTTGAACATTCTAAAATTAAAGATTTAAAAAAATTAAAAAATATCGGAGGAACAGCTTATATAGGACATTCGGAAATAAAACATTCTGATTTTGTTAAAATCTATTTTTGTAATCCAAACGAGTATAAGAAAAAGAAACAACCAAATCCTTATAGTCGTTTGATTTATACAACTGGTGCTCCTTTAAAACGATAATGTTTATTACACATTAAATCTAAAGTGTACTAAATCACCGTCTTGTACAACGTATTCTTTGCCTTCTAGCCTTGTGACACCTTTTTCTTTACAAGCAGTATATGAACCAAGTTCTTTAAATTCTTTGTATGGTGTGATTTCAGCTCTAATGAATCCTTTTTCAAAATCAGTATGAATTACACCTGCAGCTTGTGGAGCTTTTGTTCCTTCTGTAATAGTCCAGGCTCTAACTTCTTTTTCTCCGGCTGTAATAAATGTTATTAAATTAAGTAAAGAATAAACAGATTTAATCATTTTATTGATACCGCTATCTTCAACTCCTAAATCTGCAAGATATTCTTTAGCTTCCTCAGGGCCTAGTTCAACAAGTTCTTCCTCGATTTTAGCAGATATGATAACCATTTCTGCACCATGAGATTTAGCATATTCATCAACTTTTTGTGTGTATTGATTGCCGTCTTTCATGTCGTTTTCTGATACGTTGGCACAATAGATAACTGGTTTTACAGACATTAAGTTAAGGTTATTAAGAACTTTTATTTCGTCCTCTGTAAAATGGTCTTCAAGCTTAATAAATGAGCCTTCTGATAATAATTCAGTAATTTTTTTCAAAGCTTTATCTTCAATAACTGCTTCTTTGTCGCCTGATTTAACTGTTTTAACAATTCTTGCTTGACGTTTCTCGATAGATGCTAAATCTGCTAGTATGAGTTCTGTATTAATTACTTCAATGTCAGAAATCGGGTCAACTTTACCGTCAACGTGGATTGTGTTTTCGTCATCAAAACATCTAACTACTTGAATAATCGCATCAACTTCTCTTATGTTGTGCAAAAATTGGTTTCCAAGTCCTTCGCCTTTGCTAGCACCTTTTACAAGTCCTGCAATGTCAACAAACTCAATCGCAGTTGGAATAATATCTTGAGTTTTGCAAAGCTTTGCTAAAACTTCAAGTCTTTCGTCTGGAACTGTTACAACACCAACATTAGGTTCAATTGTACAAAACGGATAATTAGCACTTTGTGCATTCTTTGATGCTGTAAGTGCGTTAAACAAAGTTGATTTTCCTACGTTTGGTAATCCTACTATTCCAGCTCTTAACATTTATTTATTCCTCATTTCTTCTGCTATTTTTAATCCTGAACTTGTGCCTAATCTGGTTGCACCGGCTTTTATAAGAGCGAGTGCTTTTTCTGAATCTCTTATACCTCCGGAAGCTTTGACTTTTAAACCAAATGGTGAAACTGTTTGGTACATCAATTCTACATCTTCAACTTTAGCACCTACACCATTTTTTACAAAACCTGTTGATGTCTTTACTAAATCAGCTTTTGCATCAATACATATTTCGCATGCTTTTTTTATTTCGTCTTTTGTTAATAAATCTGTTTCTAATATAACTTTCAAAATATTGTCTGGGCAGGCATGTCGAACAAATTCGATGTCATTTTTTACATAGTCATAATCTTTATCTTTAAGTTTTGATACATTAATAACCATATCAATTTCATCTGCACCATCTTCGATTGCTTTTTTAGTTTCAAATGCTTTGACCTCTGGAGTGTTTGCTCCAAGAGGAAATCCTATAACTGTAACTATTTTTACATTAGAGTTTTTTAGAAATTTCTTTGCATCTTTTACAAAACAAGGATTAACACAAACACCTAAAAAATTATTTTGTATAGCTTCTTCAAATAATTTTTCTAAACCATCTTTTGTGGCATCTTGTTTAAGTAATGTGTGTTCAATGTATTTTGAAATATCCATATTAAACCCCCATATCTTGTTTATTTAATTCTATCACAAATAAAAATAAGCATAATTAACTAATTGACAAAGCATGGAAAAGGTTCTAATAATATTTATTAGAGATTTTACATTTGTAACAATTTGTGTACAAACTAGCAAAAAAAAGTTTTTTCTTGCTTTATATAAGAGGACATATTAAAAGAAAGTATAAAAGATAAAAGATATAAAAAGAAAGACAGGTTCATTATGGGTGACATCAATAATATTAATCCGAACAAAGACATAGTTCTTCAAACAACAGCGATGAATAGTGCACAAC
>CAKUVB010000121.1 GCA_934693215.1 uncultured Candidatus Melainabacteria bacterium | reverse complement strand
ACTTGATACGGAATCTGTCAATGTTGGTTATTTTATAATTGGGGTTTATGCAACCCCAAACCCCGCACCAAATATTCTTTCTTTACTGGATTACTTCGCTATCGCTCGTAATGACGTGGGAAAATAATGTAAATGTAACAAAATGTAAAGATAAGTTTTCTGGGCTAAAATCCAGTCGTAGTGTGATAAAATAGCTAATAGAATAGAATAGAAGGGAAGGTAGCAATTATATCTAATTTCATGTGTTTATCATGATATAAGGGAACAATTTAAGAATAGAAAAGAAGGTTAATTGTGCAAAATATTAATTCATACGCCCCAAGTTTTAGAGCGACTAATGATATTCGTCATGAAGTAAAACAACCTCAAAATACAACAACTTCCACTAATAATGAAAACAAAATAGGAGTGAAAGATATTGTTTTAGGTTCATTGGCAGCTATTGGAGTGTTGGGAATGGCTGATGTTATGTTGTTTAAAGGTAAAGGTATCAATAAACTAACAGGTGTTGCTAAAAAGTTAAAATCTACCGAAGAATTGGAACAACGAGCAAAAAATGCAGAAGAATTAATTGCAAAAACAGAAGAACGAGCAAAAAATGCAGAAACAAGAGCTAAGAATGCAGAAGCAAACTTTACATCTGCAGAAACAAAAATTAATAAATTGGAAGATGAGTTAGATAAATTAAAAGAAGAAAAAGTTCAAGGACTTCCATTACATGAAAATTATTCTAATATATTGCAATGGTTTCAGATGGTATATGCTGATGCACAAGATTTTTCTAAAGCAGACAAAGATTATTTGATTACAAGAATTAATAAAATAGCGCACTATAATTTTTACGACCTAAAAAATAGTGGTAAATTAGGTATTTTTGAAAAGGAAGTGGATAGTGAATTGAAAGCTCCTAAATTATATTCTCCAGCTGTTATATATAACAAAACAGGTAAAGTTATATTGCCAGGAAAATTATTTATACCACGATTTATGAAGGATATACCTAGTCAAGATATTAAACTTTTCTCTAATGGTAACTGTTTGTTCCGTCAAAAAACAGATAATGGCAGTATAGTTAAGCTTATTGATACAGAAGGAAATATACTCAAAAAAATTAGGTTTCCTAAAAAAGAATCTGTTAAATAAATGTTGATATTGTCGGATTTTACTAAACTTGTCGGTTGGGCATACTTGTCTGATAAATGTTTTTGAATTTCTCTTCTACAACTAAAGTATAAAATTAAACCATCAAAAGTATAAAATTACAGTTATATCCCTTGAATAGATGAGAAATCCAATGTACCATGCTAATAGGTAGATAAGAAGAAAGGTGGAATGACCTATGGGCATGGCGGCATCGCAAGCCAGATATATAGCACTTACTGCAAGGAAGAGTAATGTTGAATATGAAGGACAACAGATTAATCAATCTCGTTTGTTGTTAGCAAACCAATCAGCTGATTTGTTCAACCAGATGCTTGGTATGGCTGTTCCTACTGCACCATCATCTACTGATTTTTCAAAGCTACAATATTCGTATTCTGATGGTATAAATACTTCTGTTATTGAAAACTATTATCAAATAGGAAAAGATAGTGAAGATTATAACTATGTTGTATCAAGCTATCATATGGAAAAAGTCTATACGGGCTCTCGTAAACAGTTGAATGACCCTCAAATACAAGCAACGAAGAATGATAAGTATTCCTATGATCCAACTAAAAATCAAAAAGAAATCGGTGTAAAAGCAATTTTAACACCGGCTCAAACTGGTAATAATACATATATTATTACTGACACCAACAATAAAATGCACACTTTTAGACCTGTAAATAATGAGGATTCTAATGAAAGAAGAAAAATTAATGCAATATCAGGTACTCAATATTCTGTTGATAATTTTTCTTATGATACAGCAGATGATAAATACATTTATACCTCGATTGAACATAATAAAATAGAAACAGGTGTTAGTACTGCATCTTTCACTAAGAATGGTAATAACTATGATTATAAAAGTGTTACCTATATGCCTGTAGATTTAGCAACTCTTGATAATGATGACCAAACTTATAAAAATTTGCTTTCACTTTATGGTGATGATTTTGAGAAAGATGTAGCAAAGATTAAAAGTGGTGATGTCGCTGATAATACATACTATTCTGGAACGTCAGGTGCTGATAATAATTATGCTAAAAACATAGATAAAACCGGTGAAACTACAGATATATACAATGTAAAAAATGGTAAGGTAGAATATACAAAAGTTGATACAAAAGATTCTGCACAAGAAGCGGAATTGATAAAAGTTTTTGGTGTGGATTATGATAAGAGTGATAAATATTATGTTCATAATTCAGGAACTCAACAAGACCCGATATATAATTATATAGCTGAGTCTGATATTTTAAACGGTAAAAGTTCAGTTGAACATAAAGACAGAACTGTTACCTCAAGCAATTCATCATTAACATATTATACTGATGGTGACGGTAACTATGTTCTCGATACAGAAATTGCAAAAATGACAGTAGGAAGTGTCCTAAAAGTCCAACAAGTAGAATATACTCCTGACTTTACTAATTACACTGCAGTTGGGAACTCTACTTTATCACAAATCACTACAGAAGATTACAAAAAGAACAAAGCAATATCAACAGAAATCCAGCAAATTATAAAGGATATGAAAGGTGTTAACGGAAACGTATCTTCTGCAGAAAACTTTGCCAAGTGTTTTGATGCATCAGGCGAATATATTGGGGGTATTTATACCTTTAAAATGGGAGGAACAACGTATTATACAACTGAAATGGATTTGAAAAAGTCTATATCTAGTGCATATACTAAAGATTCTCTTGCTGATAACGGTATAGATGGTCAACAATCAAAGCTCGCATATTATAATGCGGTATATTTAGATACAAAAGTTGAAGTTGTTCAAAAAGCACTTCTGGAATCAGATGGATATGGAAGGTTTAAAACTGTAAAATTTGAAGATGATTCTGTAGTTTATACATTGAATGTTGAAACAATAAATGATGATGCAGCTTATGAAGATGCTATGAATAAATATTATTATGAACAAGAAGTTTATGATAAAAATATTACAGATATCAATGCAAAAACAGAAATTATACAAGCTCAAGATAGAACATTAGAACTAAGACTTGAACAATTGAACACAGAGCAATCAGCACTTCAAAATGAAATGGAAGCTGTTAAAAAAGTCGTAGATAAACACGTAGAATCAGGCTTTAAAACCTTTGGTGGCTAATTAAAAAACGTTTTAAAAAGATACGTGTATTCAGAACACTTATCTAAGGTGCTAAAATTTTTTGGTGGCAAATTTATAAGAATAGCATTCTAAAAAGATGTGTGTATTTAGAACACTTATTATTACAAAATGTTAAAATTTCGCTGATTTTATTGACAGTTAGTCGAAAAATTTATATTATTTAACACGTGACTAAGGGAAAGGAGTTATATCATGGTAAAAGGATTAGGAAGAAAAATGAATGTTTACACAGCACCTCAAAAGGCAAAAGAAACTGCAAAGGCTGTGAAAAATGTAGCAACAGACTTAACTAAACCAAACAAACTTACACAACCGTTGCAAGGTGGAATTGGTGCAGTAGGTAGAGAATCAAATTATTCAAGTTATTTAGATTTAATGGCTTAATAGTTCATTAAAATCGAATTTTTGAATCGGCTAAATCTTGGTGATTTAACCGATTTTTCGTTTTTATATAATATAAAAAGAGTTCTGAATATTCAGAACTCTTTTCGATTTAACTTGTTAAAAGCTAATTCTTATTTATCATCAAGTGCAGCAACACCTGGTAATACTTTACCTTCGATAAATTCTAGAGATGCACCACCACCTGTTGATACGTGAGTGAAGTCTTCAGCTTTGCAGAATTTTTTAGCTGCAGAAACAGAATCACCACCACCGATAACAGATGTAGCACCGTTCTTAGTAGCTTCAACGATAGCTTCAAGAACAGCTTTTGTACCTTCTGCGAATTTAGGGTTTTCAAAAGCACCTACAGGGCCGTTCATAAGAATTGTTTTTGAAGATTTAAGAACTTTAGCAAAAGCTTCTCTTGAATCAGGGCCAGCATCAACACCTTCGAATCCATCAGGGATTTCGTTGATTTTAACAAACTTGTTAGTTCCGTTACCTGAGAAATCATCAGTAACTAAAACATCTGTTGCCATAACAAGTTTTACACCTTTTTCAGCAGCTTTCTTTTCGATAGCTTTAGCAACTTCTAATTGGTCATCTTCGCAAATAGAGTTACCGATTTTACCACCGTTAGCTTTTACAAATGTATAAGCCATACCACCACCAATAATTAGGTTATCAACTTTGTCGATAAGGTTTTCTAAAACACCGATTTTAGAAGAAACTTTAGCACCACCAACAACAGCAGTGAAAGGTCTTGTTGGGTTATCAAGAGCTTGAGATAGACATCTCAATTCTTTTTCCATTAAGAAACCTGCAACAGCCGGTTTTACAAGGTGAGCAACTTTAGCAGTTGATGTATGTTTTCTGTGAGCAGCACCAAAAGCATCGTTTACGTAGAAATCACCAAGTTTTGCTAATTCTTCTGCAAAAGTCATATCATCATCTTTTGCTTCTTCAGCTTTGTAGTAACGGATATTTTCTAACAATGCAATTTGACCATCTTGAAGTTTTGCAACATAATCAGCTGCTTCTTCTACTGATGGAATGAATACAATTTCTTCACCAAAAACTTTTGCCATATATTTTGCTACAGGTGCTAGTGAAAATTCAGGTTTTCTTTCACCTTTTGGTCTGCCTAAGTGAGCCATAAGAATAATTTTTGCACCATGTTCTTTTAAGTAGTTAACTGTTGGAACAATAGCTTGAATACGTGTGTCATCTGTAACATTTTTGTTTTCGTCTAAAGGTACGTTGATATCAACTCTAACTAGAGCTCTTTTACCTTTAATGTCGCCTAAATCTTTGATTGATTTTTTCATAATTTAGTTCCCTTTCTTACTGAACATGTGAATTATAGTAAAAACAGGGGGTATAATCAAATTTTATTTCCGTTATTTTAATAACTCTTGACATTTAACATTGATAGAATATGATATATAGAGTAAAGACGTGATGGGGCGTCGCCAAGT
>CAKUVB010000120.1 GCA_934693215.1 uncultured Candidatus Melainabacteria bacterium | reverse complement strand
GTATTAGCAGTTGCAACAGGACTTGTTTCTGTAAGTCCATAAACTTGGTATATACTGATACCTACTTTTTCAAAGAATTTTGCAGAATCAATATCTAAAGGTGCACCTCCGGAAATAAATCCTCTAAATTTGCCACCTGCGTATTTATGGATATCTCTAAACATAAATCGCTTAATACATGTAAATGGTATAAATTTAGCAAGTTTTAGTTTGAATTCAAATAACATTTTGCAAATTGGTGATAAATGGTTTACTTCATTTTCAATAGCTGTTTTTAATAGCTTTATGAAGGCTGGAACTGCCACCATATATTGGATTTTCTTTTCTTCCATCATTTTCATAATGTCTTTTGGTTTAAGGCTTTGTGTGTAATATACAGAAAAACCAAAGTTTAAGAAGGTTGAAAAACCAACAGTCATTTCAAATAAATGATTCATTGGAAGAATAGACAAAATACGAGCTTCTCTAGGGAATATATCGTCAAAAGCAATTTTTAAGTCGTCAAGTTGTGATAATATGTTTCCAAATGAAGTTTCGACACCTTTAGGAGCTCCAGTAGTTCCTGAGGTGTAGATAATAAACAATGTAGAATGTCTTGAACGGTGTACAAACTTACAGTTGTAATTATTTGGAATTGTATAAATACTAGGTAAGGTTTGACTATAAGAAGGTTCGTCCATAACAATTATATGTTTTAATGAAGGAAGTTCTTTTTGAAGCTCTAATGCTGTATTTACATATTTTTGAGAAACTAACATTACAGATGGATTACAATCAGAAAGTATAGATTTTAATTCATATTTAGTAAGTTTAATGTCAAGAGGAACAGTTACCAAACCTGCAATAATTGATGCAAATACGCATGTTCCGTATTCAGGTTTTGATTCTGATAGGATTGCAAGTCTTTCACCTTTTTGAAGTTGCAAATCGTTCTTTAAATGTGCTGCAATTCTTCTTGAAAGTAAACCTAATCCATTGTATGTAAACTCTTTCCAACCGTATTGAGATTTCATACCAAGTGCTATTTTATTAGCATAACTATTTGTTCTATCCTCTAGTAAAGATAATACATTACTTGTTCTATCTTTCATTTTATCCTCCGTCTGAATATACAATATCAAAATTATATCAGCATAATCCATGACTTACCAATATTGTTAAAAAATATTATCAGAGTTTGTTATAAAAAAAATAAAGGTTAGATGCAATTCTGCACGCAACCTTTATTTTATGTTAAATTTATTTCAAGTGTATCATGCCTTTACGAGTTCTTTAACTTCTTTTCGTTTAACTTTACGAGTTGAAGTTTTTGGTAAAGGTGATTTCGAAACAACAATATTAATTGGTCGTTTATATGGAGTTAAATGAGTACATAGTTTTTTTACTTCACCTTTTATAATTGTGTCTAAAGTTTCTTCATCATATTGATTAATAAGATTTTCTTTTGGAACAATAACTGCAGCTATATCTTCTGTGCCGTCTTTTGCTCCAAAACTTCTAGAAACTCCTAATACACAGACCTCTGCAAAATATTCACTTTTTTCAAGTACAGATTCAACTTCTTCAGGGAATACTTTTTTCCCACCTGATAAAACAATCATATTTTTTATTCTGCCGGTTATATAAATATGTCCCTTGTGGTTTACTTTTGCAATATCGCCTGTGTGTAGCCAACCGTCATCATCAATAACAGATGCTGTTAACTCAGGTTGGTTATGATATCCTTTCATTACGGCAGGGCCTTTTAATAAAAGTTCGCCGCTATCTTTATCTGTTTTTACTTTATAGCTTTTTAAAGCCGCACCAACAGAAGCCAAATCTCTTATTCTATCTGTGTTTACAGATACAACAGGACTTGTTTCTGATAAGCCATAACCTTGATAAATTTCAATACCTATTCTTTCAAAGAATTCACCAACATTAACATCTAATGGAGCACCGCCTGAAATACAACCTAAGAAGTTTCCACCAAAATTCTTATGAATTTTGGAAAACATCATCTTTTTAATTCTTCTTGATGGTATAAACTTTGCCAGATTAAACATCAAGTTAAATGCAAGTTGAGTTGATTTTGGTGCATTTTTTATTTCTGATTCAATAGCAGTTTTTAATAGCTTTAGAAAAGCCGGTACTACAATCATAAATTGAATTTTTTTATCTCTCATTGTACCAAGAATGTCTTTTGGTTTAAGGCTTTGTGTATAATATACAGAAAATCCGAAATTTAAAAATGTGCAAAACCCAACTGTCATTTCAAATAAATGGTTCATAGGTAAAATAGATAAAATTCTTACATCTTGTAAAGGTAAAATCCTATCAAGTGCGTACTTTAAATCTTCCAATTGAGATAACATATTTCCAAAAGAAATCTCAACACCTTTTGGAGCACCTGTAGTCCCCGAAGTGTATATAATAAACAAGGTAGATTTTTTAGAACGGTGACGCCACTTACAATTATAGTTATTTGGAATTGTATAAATACTAGGTAATGTTTGATTGTAAGATGGCTCGTCCATTACTATAATTTGTTTTATGCAAGGTAATTCTTTTTGTAAAGCTAGAGCTGTTTCTACATAATGTTGAGAAACTAACATTACAGAAGGTAAGCAGTCAGAAAGAATGGATTTTAGTTCATATTTAGTTAATTTGATATCTAAAGGAACTGTTATCAATCCTGCAATAATAGATGCAAATACACAAGCTCCGTATTCAGGTTTTGATTCAGATAAGATTGCGAGTTTTTCACCTTTAGCTATTCCCATATCATTAATGAGGTATGATGCTAATTTTCTTGAAGTAACTCCTAAACCGTTATAGGTAAATTCTTTCCAACCATAACCCGTTTTGATTCCTAATGCGACTTTGTTTGCAAAGTCATTTGTTTTGTCCTCTAATAACGATAATACGTTGCTCTTTCTATCTTTCATATAACCTCCAGAACACTCCCTATAGGTAACATTATATCAAACATCTTTTCAAAATGCACATTTTTGTAGTATTATTAAGCAATAGTGAGGATATAAATAAATGAAGAAGATTAAAATTGGTATGTTAGGGCTTGGAACAGTAGGTTCTGGTGTGTACAAAACATTAAAAAGGTTTGACAATGTAGAGATTGTTAAAATTTCAGTTAAGAACAAAAATAAACCTAGAAATATTGAAGGTTTAGATGAAAGTTCTTTGATAACAGATCCTTATGAAATTATTGATGACCCTAATATAGATATATTTGTTGAGGTTATTGGTGGTGTAAATCCGGCATGGGAATATATTTCAGCTGCGTTAAAAAAAGGAAAACATGTTGTTACTGCCAATAAAGAACTTCTTGCTAAAAAGGGTAAAGAATTGTTTGAGTTAGCAGAAAAATGCAATAGAGTTGTTTTGTATGAGGCTGCTATCGCTGGTGGTATACCTTTGATAATGCCTTTAAAAACTATAATGGCGGGTAATGATATTTCTAATATTCAAGCTATTTTGAATGGTACGACAAACTATATCCTTACAAAAATGAATGCTGATGGAGCTTCTTATGAAGATGTTTTGAAAGAAGCACAAGAATTAGGATATGCAGAAACTGATCCAACAGGTGATGTTGAAGGATATGATGCTGCATATAAGATTACAACTCTTGCAACAATTGCATTTGGAAAAAGAATAGATATAAACAATGTTTATAGAGAAGGTATTTCTCATGTGAAAGCTCAAGACATGGCAGCTGCACGAGAATTAGGTTATAAAATAAAGCTTATAGCTTTAGGTCAATTAAACGAAAAAGGACAAGCAGATGTTAGAGTTCACCCAATGCTTGTTCCAAATGATTCAACGTTGGCACATATTGATTATGTTACAAATGCTGTAGGAATGAGTGGATTCCCAATTGGTGATATCGTGTTATCAGGACCAGGAGCGGGCGAATTCCCTACTGCAAGTTCTGTTATTGGTGATATCTTGAATATTGCGGCTGAAATTGAAAAAACAGATTATGTATTACCAATGATGAGATGTAAACATTCTCAAGATGCAGAGATGGTACCTATAGATGAAACTTATAATAAATACTATATTTCTATTACTGCACCAAATAATACTGGTGTGATTGGAAAAATTGGTACTATCTGTGCTAATAAAAATATAAGTTTATCAAGTATTTTGCAAAAAGGTGTTTCTGATAATAATACTGCTGATATTACAGTTATTACAGAAATTTGTAAAGAAGCAGATATTCAATCTGCAATAAAAGAGTTAGATGATTGCAAAATAAACAGTTTAATAAGAGTAATGTAGAAAAAGCGAGGTTTGAATATGTATTATCAAGGACTAATTAACAGATATAAAGAATACTTACCTGTAACAGAAACAACACCTATTGTTACGTTGAATGAAGGTAATACACCTTTAATCAAAGCTGACAACTTAGCAAAAAAAATAGGACTTGAAGCAAATATATATTTAAAATTTGATGGTTGCAACCCTACAGGAAGCTTTAAAGATAGAGGCATGACAATGGCTGTAACCAAAGCAAAAGAATCTGGCTCTCAAGCCATTATTTGTGCATCAACAGGAAACACATCAGCATCAGCAGCTGCTTATGGGGCTAAAGCAGGTTTAAGAACTCTTGTATTAATTCCAGACGGATATATTGCTCTTGGTAAACTTTCTCAAGCTATGATGTATGGTGCAGAGATAATTGCAATTCAAGGTAATTTTGATAAAGCTTTAGAATTCGTAAGAAAAATTTCTGAAGAATATCCAATTACTCTTGTAAATTCTGTAAATCCATACAGAATTGAAGGTCAAAAAACTGCAGCATTTGAAGTTTGTGATGCTCTGGGTAAAGCTCCTGAGTATCATTTTATACCTGTAGGAAATGCAGGAAACATTACTGCATACTGGAAGGGTTATAAAGAATATCATTCTTTAGGAAAAATAAAAGAGCTTCCAATGATGATGGGTTATGAAGCAGAAGGTTCAGCGGCGATTGTAAGAAACGAAAGAATTATGAATCCTGAAACTCTTGCAACTGCTATAAGAATAGGTAATCCTGCAAGTTGGGATAAAGCAGTTGCAGCCAGAGATGAAAGTAAAGGTACAATAGGCTGTGTAACCGATGAAAAGATTGTTGAAGCATACAAGCTTATTGCAGCTTGCGAAGGTGTATTTGCAGAGCCTGCTAGTGCGGCTTCTGTTGCA
>CAKUVB010000119.1 GCA_934693215.1 uncultured Candidatus Melainabacteria bacterium | reverse complement strand
TTTTTATTGCCGTACGTTCAGAGGAAGCTGTTATAATCCAAGCTGATCCGCAATTGCACACATTTCTTCCAGACCGATATCAATCAAATCTTCCAGAGATAATCCGGTAAATTCAATTGCTTCCATATAGTCACGGTTAGCACCCTTGGCAAACCGGGCTTCGTTAAAACGTTTTAATACAGATTTGCGTTTTACACTGGCAATCTTTTTGTCTGGGTATATTTGTGCTACCGCTTTTAAAAATCCGCTCATAGGATCTGCAGCAAGAAGTGCATACTGAATCTTGGTCTTTGCTTTCACACCGCTTTTTGGATTGTGAGCGCAGATCGCACCGAAGAGAACAGGATCATCAATTCCTTCTTTTTTCAAAATTTCAACCGAAGTCGGTCCATGCACACTTAAGTCGTGCTGCCAGTCACACTGTTCTTCATCAAGATCATGCAGAAGTCCTGCGATTCCCCAGTATTCTACATCGTCCGGAGCAAGACGTTTTGCAAGCCCCTTCATAATGGCTTCTACTGCCAGGGAGTGAGTGATGTAATGTTCGCCTTTCATATATTTTGTAAGGATTCCATATGCTTCTTCTCGTGTCATGATTCATACCTCCAATTTTATTATTCCTAGAGTATAACATAACTGATAATGAAATTTTACAAAAAAATAGGTTTAATAAAGAATAAAAACAGGAGAATATAATGAACGAATTTATATCATTTTTAAAAGATATACTTATGATAAAAGAAGAAGCTTCAATAAGTATAGGACTTTCTCAATTCAAAACTTCAACAGTTAGTGTTAAACCTAAAGAAGAAAAAACCATAAAAAACAAAGAAGTTAAACTCTCTGACCTTATGCGAAGAAGCTAAGGAACTTCAGACCTACAAATATTGCAAAAACTCCCAAGACAACACTTGAAGTAAGATAAATTACACCTTGAATAAAATCTTTTTTTGAACCGGTAAATAAATGAGCAGTTTCACTAGCAAACGTACTAAACGTAGTAAAACCACCACAAAAGCCTGTCATTAAAAGTAATTTGTTATAAGGGTCTGACAAAAAAGATACAAACATTCCAAATATAAAACACCCCAAAACATTTACAACAAAAGTTCCCCAAGGCATATATTTTTTATTGAATATGCTTGAAATCAAATATCTTAAAATTGCACCTGTTCCACCACCTAAAAATACAACTAACATTTATTTTCCTTCTATAAATTCCTTATGTAAAATTGAACGTCTTTTGTCTAAGTGCAATTTTAACAAAACTCGTCCTAATTCAATACCAACATACACACTTATTATCCCTACAAATAAGCTTAAAAAAATATAATAGGCTGCAAAAATATAGCGATTTTGCATTATATAAAAAGTAACTTCATAAGAAAACGTACTAAAAGTAGTAAGCCCACCACAAAAACCTGTCGTTAATGCTGATGAAAAATATTTTGGTATGTATTTTTTCTTTTTCAAAATTATCACAACAAAAACACCAAACAAAAAACACCCTATTATATTTGCAACAAATGTTGCAATAAAAGAATGAAATATTGATAGAATTCCAAACCTTATGCCTGAGCCAATTGCTCCACCTAAAAATATAAAAAACAAGTTAAGCATGACAAAATATTATTACAAAAAAAGCATGTTTGATATAAACTAAATCATGTGATGTTTTAATTTTATAAATTCATTATCACAGGAGAGTTAACGAATAGTTCTATTGTACATAAAAATGACAATAAAGGAGGTCAAATGGATCATATTCAACTTACTAAGGAAATTGAAGAAAAATGCTGTGTAGCACGCGGTGTTAAAGGTTCACCTGCTCCAATTCCTCAAGAAGGTCAATGGACCAAATGTAAAGAAATTACTCAAATTTCAGGTTTAACACATGGTTGTGGTTGTTGTGCACCTCAACAAGGTACTTGTAAATTAACATTAAATGTTAAAGACGGTATCATTCAAGAAGCACTTGTTGAAACTATCGGTTGTTCAGGTATGACTCACTCAGCAGCTATGGCTGGTGAAATCCTTCCTGGAAAAACAATATTAGAAGCTTTAAACACAGACTTAGTTTGTGATGCTATAAACGTAGCAATGAGAGAATTATTCCTACAAATCGTTTACGGACGTACTCAAACTGCATTCTCTGAAAACGGTTTACCAGTAGGTGCAGGACTTGAAGATTTAGGTAAAGGTCTTTGCTCTATGGTTGGTACAATCCACTCTACAAAACAAAAAGGTGTTAGATACCTTTCATTAACTGAAGGTTATATCCTTGAATTAGGTCTTGATAAAAATAACGAAGTTATCGGTTACAAATTTGTTAACCTTGGCAAAGTTATGGACGCTATCAAGAAGGGTGCTGATGCTAAAGAAGCTTACGAAAAAAATATCGGTACTTATGGCAGATATGCAGATGCTGTTAAGTATATTGACCCAAGAGAAGAATAATAAAATTTTGATAAATTAGTTTATCAAATAAAGTGTTATTAATAATTAGTAAAATAAAGGAAAAAATAAAATGGCAAAATTTGAAGGACAAGATAGACGTGAAGCTACTCTAGCTAAAGTTTTACCTGAATACGGTTTCAAATCATTAGACGAAGCTAACGAACTTTGCTTATCAAAAGGTATTAATGTTGACGAAATCGTTAAAGGTATTCAACCTATCGCTTTTGATAACGCTTCATGGGCATATACATTAGGTTGCGCTATTGCAATCAAAAAAGGAATCACTAATGCAGCTGATGCAGCTGAAGCTATTGGTTTAGGTTTACAAGCATTTGCAGTTCCTGGTTCTGTTGGTGATACAAGAAAAGTTGGTATCGGTCATGGTAACTTAGGTGCTATGTTATTAAGAGAAGAAACTAAATGTTTCTGTTTCTTAGCTGGTCACGAATCATTCGCCGCAGCAGAAGGTGCTATTGGTATCGCTAGAAATGCTAACAAAGTAAGAAAAGAACCTTTAAGAGTTATCTTAAACGGTCTTGGAAAAGATGCGGCTTATGTAATCGCAAGAATCAACGGTTTCACAGCTGTTGAAACAGAATACGATTACAAAACAGGTGAATTAAAAGTTGTTAAAGAAACTCCATTCTCAGAAGGAGAAAGAGCAAAAGTAAAATGCTACGGTGCAGATGATGTATCTGAAGGTGTTGCTATTATGATTAAAGAAGGTGTTGACGTATCTATTACTGGTAACTCAACTAACCCAACCAGATTCCAACACCCGGTAGCTGGTACTTACAAAAAATGGTGCTACGAAAATGGTAGAAAATACTTCTCAGTAGCATCTGGTGGTGGTACTGGTAGAACTCTTCACCCAGATAACGTAGCAGCTGGTCCTGCATCTTATGGTATGACAGATACTATGGGTAGAATGCACGGTGATGCTCAATTTGCTGGTTCTTCATCAGTTCCTGCTCACGTAGAAATGATGGGTGTAATAGGTATGGGTAACAACCCAATGGTTGGTGCAACAGTTGCAGTTGCAGTTGCTGTTGAAAATGCTATGAAAAAATAGTTTTTCATATAAAAAAACAACTAAAAAAGTGGCTTTGTAAGTTATACAAAGTCGCTTTTTTTGTTAACGATTTTAACCTTTCTTAATTTTTTGTAATTTTTACTCCCAAATTCTCCCATTTTATACTATAATACTGTCGTGGAATTTTTTCGAAAGGAAGACTTATAAAAATGGTACTTGAAATGACTTATCCTGAGCTTGCAAAAGCTGTAAATCCAACTCACGACATAAAACTTTTTGCTGGACGTTCTAATACAAAATTAGCTCAAGAAATTGCTGATTACTTAGGAACAACAGTTGGTCCTATGGTAGTTAAGAATTTTGCTGACGGTGAAATTTATGTGCAAGTAAAAGAAAGTGTTAGAGGTGATGATGTATTTATCGTTCAACCTTTATGCAATCCTGTTAATGAAAACTTAGTTGAGTTATTAATCATTATAGATGCTTTCAAAAGAGCAAGTGCCAAAACAATAACTGCAGTTATCCCATATTATGGATACGCAAGACAAGATAGAAAGACCTCAGGACGTGAAGCTATTACGGCTAAACTTGTAGCGGATTTGTTAACTACTGCGGGTGCAGATAGAGTTTTAGCTATGGATTTACACACAGGTCAAATTCAAGGTTTCTTCAACATTTTAGTTGACCATATATTTGCGACACCTATATTGGTTGATTATGTAAAAGGACTTCATATACCACAAGACGATATGGTAATAGTATCACCTGATGCTGGTGGAGTTCAACGTTCAAGACATTTTGCAAAACAACTTGAATGTCCTCTTGCAATTATTGATAAACGTAGAGATAAGCACAACGAAGCTATTGCGGCTCACGTTATTGGTGATGTTAAGGATAAAGTTTGTATTTTATTTGACGATATTATTGATACTGCTGGTACAATTACAGAAGGTGCAAAACTTCTTAAATCTAAAGGTGCTAAAGAAATTTATATCGGAGCAGCTCACGCAGTATTCTCTGGTCCGGCACTAGAAAGAATCGAAAATGCTCCTGTAGAACAATGTATCGTTACAAACACTATTCCTTGGGATAAAGAAAAACTACCTTCTAAAGTTGTTCAACTTTCAGTTGCACCACTTTTAGGTCAAGCAATCTCTCGCATTCACGATGATGAATCTATTAGTTCATTGTTTGGCTTTGAAAAAGATATGAAGGTTTAGTTAATACTAAAAGATTTTACAAAGAAGATGTCCTAAAATTTGGGACATCTTCTTTGTTTTATTTCTTTACAATTTGACATGCCTTTTGGTTTAGTGTGTAATTAATATATAGTTGATATTGGGAAATAGAGTTTTCTCAACAGGGAATTATATGTACATAAAACAGTTGGAGATAGATAACTTCAAGTCGTTTGCCAATAAGGTTGATATCCCTTTACTAAAAGGTTTTACAACTATATCTGGTCCAAACGGTTCGGGGAAGAGCAATATTATTGACAGTATCCTTTTTGCATTAGGACTGTCAACTTCTCGTGCTTTAAGAGCAGAAAAGTTATTTCATCTTATCTCTACATACACTAAACGAAATGAAGCTTTTGTAAAAGTTACATTCTCAGAAACTAATGATGGCAAAGACTTTACTGTTGCTAGAAGAATCAAAAAATCATCTCAAGGATATAACAGTATTTATTATATGGACGATAAAATTGTTACCCTTGCAGATATCCATGCAAAACTTGAAAACCATAACATTACGCCAAACAGTTACAATGTTATGATGCAAAACGATGTATTATCGATTACAAACTGTACCCCAAT
>CAKUVB010000118.1 GCA_934693215.1 uncultured Candidatus Melainabacteria bacterium | reverse complement strand
AGTGTAGATGTTTCAGATGACAATTATTCAGGCGGTTTATCCTATGAACAAAAACTTAATCGAATAAATACTGCATTGTTTGCTTATGAATACCCGAGTGATAAATTAGCTAGTTTTATGCAAATGGAAGACTTGTTTCCATTACGTTGCGACACGAACACACATCATTTGATGATGTGTAATCCATCTTATTCAATAAATGAAACACCAAAGAGTCATTGGGAAAATCTTTTTGCACAAAATGACGGTAGAAAATATAACGCAAAAGTTGGAGAGCTATTCTCATACTCTCTTAATTTATAAAGGAGAAAGGAAATTAATATGACATTTAATCCACTAAAAGAAAAAGGTACACCTTTAGAAAAACAATTACGAAGTTGGCATGATATTGCAAGACGTCCGTTTAATAAAAATGATGTTGATTGTTATTCTAGGACAAGACAAATTCTTATGAATGGTATAGAAATTGAGGCTTGGAACTTTAAACATCAACTCGCAAGATGTACTAATAATGAAGAACTAAAATCTTTTTTGGCAGAAACAAAGCGAATAGAAGATATGCAACAAACGACTGTAAATTGGCTTGCTCCTTCTGATCAATCTGTTTTAGAAACAACATTAGGATATGAACAGGTCGCTGTCGATTTGACTGCATGGTTAGCACAAAATGAAACGGATAGTTATGTGAAAGAAACTTTTAACTTTGGTTTGCTAGAAGATTTTGACCATTTGTATAGATATTCTCAATGGGCATATTTAGAACATGGAATTAATCCAAATGATATTGTTCAAGCTCAAACAGATGTTTTGTTAGGACGTCCGACTCAACAACATCATAATGATAATAAATTGCGATTAAGACATTCGTATGATAAAAACACTGCTACTCCTCAAACAAAAGTAAATATTCTAACTCTTGTATCTGCAGAACAACAGACTCATAATTATTATGCAGAACATGGGTATGAGTATGGTAGTGAAGCTTTAAGAGAAACTTATGCAGAAATTAAAGATGTTGAAGAAGAACATGTAACTATGTATGAATCGTTGATAGATGCGACAGAAACTCCGTTTGAAAAGCTTTTACTTCATGAGTTTACTGAGGTTTGTACATACTATAACTGTATGCAAGATGAACCAGATTTACGTATAAAATCAATTTGGGAAGAATTCTTATCTTATGAGTTAGAACATTTGCGTATTGCGGGTGATTTGTTAAAGAAATATGAAAATCGTTCTCCTGAAGAAATCATTGGAGATAAAATTGTTCTTCCTTGCAGGTTTAAATCTCAAAAAGATTATGTATCTTTAGTGTTAAAAAGAGAGATTAACAAACGATTAGGTAATTATAAAGATTATGCAGAGATTGAAAGTCTGACTGAAAGTTGGACAAGTTATGATGTTCAAGAAGTCGTTAATTCTGACGGTTCTCCAACAGAAAGAACAATTAAAATAATAGGAGTTGCAGAAGGTTGTGATATTGTTTCTGCGGACAAGAAATTGATAAGTTCAGAACCAGAATTGTTAGAAAGAGGACTAGATACAGAAGTTCTTGCTCCTGATACAGTTATGCCTAACGAATTGATGAATCTTAGACATTTTGATTTGTTCGAAGAATAATAAAGCTAAAAGGGTGAAGGTTTTCTTCACCCTTTTTATTTGTTCTAATATTTTAGATATCTTGTATCTTTATTTTTTGTAATATAATTTTTGGTATGAAGAAAAGTTTATTCGCACTGGCTTTAGGGACATTTGGACTTGGTATGGCAGAGTTTGTAATGATGGGGATTCTTCCTGATGTTGCAAATTCTCTTGGCATATCCATACCTCAGGCAGGTCATTTTATTTCTGCTTATGCTTTAGGTGTTTGTTTTGGTGCATTAGGAATAGTTTTATTAATGCGTAAAGAACCATTGAAGAAAATTCTTATTATAATTATGTCTATACATTTATTTGGGAATTTGATAACTGCAATGTCTGTTAATTATCACATGATGTTACTTATGCGATTTATTTCAGGACTTCCTCATGGGGTGTTCTTTGGGGTTGGTGCAATTGTTGCTAAAAAAGTTGCAGATAACGGCAAACAGGCTGCGGCGGTTTCTATGATGGTTTCAGGCATGACTGTAGCAAATCTTGTTGGTATTCCTTTAGGAACTTCAATTAGTCATCATTTTTCGTGGCGAGTTACATTTTTATTAATTGCAATATTTGCCGTTTGTATTTTGTCCGCGATTATAAAATGGATTCCGGAATTTGACCCAATGCCGGATAATGGTTTCAGAGGTCAGTTTAAATTTCTTACTCATTTAACACCTTGGCTTTTGATAATTGCGATAATGCTTGGAAATGGTGGAATTTTCTGTTGGCTTAGTTATATAAATCCTATTCTTACGAATGTCGCAGGGTTTAAGGCTCAGTATGTTAGTTATCTAATGTTAATTGCAGGGTTAGGTATGTGTGTAGGAAATCTAACAGGGGGTAAGCTTGCCGATAAGATAGTTCCTCCAAAAGTTGCTTCCGGCATGCAATTTTTTGCTGCATTAATTTTGGTTGGAATATTTTTCTTTTCAACAAATCAAATTTTATCAATCGTGATGACATTTTTATGTGCATTTTGCTTGTTTGGAGTGTCTGCACCTCAACAAACTCTTATTATTGATTGTTCAAAAGGCGGTGAACTCTTTGGTGCGGCTTTAGCTCAAGTAGCTTTTAATTTAGGTAATGCTATTGGAGCTTATGTTGGTGGACTTCCTGTTGTATATGGTTATGGGTTTGAATATTGTACAATTCCAGGGATAATTTTCGCAATATTAGGTGGTATTTTGCTTGCAATAATGACCAAAAGATGTGATAAGAAAAGAAACTTGGACTGGTATAACAATAATTAATCTGCAAGTTTTCTTTGAATGTTTTGTTTGATAGGTGATAATGGACCGTTGTTTGGTGCTCTAAAATTATTTACGTATTTTTTTATATAAATAAATGGGAATTTAACAATCCAAACAGGATTTAAAACAATATTAACTGTTTCTGCCCCATGAGATAACATAAGATAGTCAATGGTATCTTCGTAGGCCGGAGATATTGAAGAAATAAGCTTCATTATATAATCTGTAGCTGATACTGCGTAATAACCTGACATCATGCCGGTATTAGTGACCAATTTTGTTATTGTAAAGTCAATATCATCAACTTTAGCTCTTTTTACATTGTTAGCTAGCTCAATTTTTTCGGGTGATGCTTTTTCTAGTTCAAACCATTCACCTCTATATAATATTCTCATTGTATCTTTTGTTGGCATATAAATATCATCAAAGTCGTTTGCTAAAAGAATATTACCTTCAAAATCTACAACTCCGTATTTGTATTTTCTACATGTTAAAAACATGTTTCCGTATAACAAATCAATTGAAGAATACATAGGAGGAAGAATAATTCTTCCATCAGCACCATATAGACCGTAATCTGTATCATTACCTAATTTTGCAAAACGACCAAGTACACGTTCTGCGTGTGTATATTTTATAGGTACAAGTATCATTCCATTTTTGTCAATAAGTCCATATCTGCCTTTTTTGAGTACAATCCATGACTCATTATTACCGACAGTAACCATTTTTTTATATTCAGGTTCTATAAGAACATTTCCTGAAGAATCTTTTAGTCCAAAATAGCCATCAGTTGAAAATACTTGAAGTTCTGCAGATATAGCAGATGTGGAAATTACAAAAAATATAGCAATTAATGATAATATTTTCTTCATAACAAGATGATATCATAAAATTAGCTATAGGTAATTTTATTTTGTTTTTCTAATATTCTCTATGTTATAATACGAAGGTAAGTGTATGAATAATTTAGCAAAAAATATAAAAATATCGGTTATATTTGCTGTAATTTTGGGGGCTTTTGTAGGTGGTTTGCTCTCAATATACTTGTGGCTTATTCCCTATATTGTTGCAAACCAAAAATTCATTAACTTTGTAGAAACTAAAACTAAAGAGGTTTTAGGAGCAAACTTAACTATCGATGCACCTGAATTACATACAAGTCTTACTCCGACTATCAAGTTTAAAGTAAATAGAATTAATATAAACAAAAATGACGAACAAATACTTGAACTTGAAAAACTTAACTCTGCAATTTCTATTAGAGATATTATAATAAAGCGTATTATTATAAAAAGATTGAGTGTGGAGTCATTTTTTGTTGATGTAAATAGACTTCTTGCACTTTTCCCTCAAGAAGATAATAAAAAACAAGATACAAAATTTGACTGGGATATAGATGTAATGGACGCCTTACTGTATGCCAGAAATGTTGAAGTTATATATGATGTTGATAAAGCAACGCATGTTCATATATTGTCTAAAGGGTTTGGTACAAACAATGCCAGAAAAGTAAACAGACGAGTTTATTTTAATATTTTGTTTGATATAACAAGGAATAATGAAAATATAAAAATTTTACTAAAAGACCAAGCAAAAGTTATTATAAGTAAGAAAACTCTATATATAAATGATTTACCTGTTGTCGTAAACAATTCTAGATTTTTTATAAAAGCTGTTGCAAACAGAAAAATAAAATATAGGTTGAATATTTATGCAAACAATTTTGATGTTGCAAATGTTGTAAAATTAATTAATTCAAACCTTCTAGTTCCAAATGGAAAAGAAATGCTTGAACCTGTTGCAACAAATATTACGGGTAATTTTAATTTTGATGTGAATCTTACTCCGAAAAAATTTATGTGTAATGCATTGTTAAATAAACTAAGACTAGATTTTATTCCTTTGAATAATTTACCAATAACATTATATGGTGGAAATATTTTAGTTGATAATAAAACCATTAAACTAAAAGATTTTAAAGGGTATTATTGTGATTACACGAACAATAAAATAGATTTTGCAGGTGATATATATGATTATATGAAAACTATGCAAATGAATATTACGGCAAATGCTTTGGTAACAGATGAGTTTATGCATCATCATTTGTCAAAATTGATAGGATACCCGCTTAATATGGTTGGGGTAGCCAATACTCGTTTGGTAATAAAATCTAAAAATAATAAATTTGATTTAACATGGTTATTTAGACTTGCTCCCGGACAAGATTTACTGGTTGATGGTATGTCAATTAGCCATAGTAAATTAGAACGAGTTCTAAAAGCTGATATGCATTTTGAAAATATGTTGTTGAAAATAAAATCTATTGATTATTTCTTGACTTATATGAAGGATAATCAATGGAAACGCAAATCAATAATGTATTTAACAGGAAATGTTGATTGTAATGGTGCAGGAAA
>CAKUVB010000117.1 GCA_934693215.1 uncultured Candidatus Melainabacteria bacterium | reverse complement strand
TACATCTGAAGAATTTAAGACTTTTATAGAAAAACTTAACCATCAGATGTTGAAAAATGAATTTAATGTAGATATTGAAAAGTTTATAGATGACAACTTTTCGGAAGTTTTTACTGAAGAAGAACTTTTATTGTGGAATAGAAGATTTTGTTTTGCCTCTTATTTGAGCGAATTAAGGGCTAAAAATGCTGAATCTCAGCTTTTACTATCTTTGCAAAACAATAAAGAATTCCTAAAAAATATTCTGAGAAAAAGTATATATGAATATTATATTCATCAACGTTGGGTATTAACGAACAGTAAAAATACCAAATCAATTTTTAACAAAAAAGACGAAAACAAATCTAATGGTTTTGAATTGATGCAGATAGATATGATAATTTCAACGATTGAAAACTTGTGGGTAAAAGCTTGATATGGATAAAGTAATGGCTTTAGATGTCGGAACAAAACGTATAGGAGTTGCTCTAAGCGACTTTCTACACGTTACTGCGAGTGGTCATTCTTGCGTTCCTCGTCAACCAGAAAAAGATGCTATTGAAAAAATCAAACAAATTGCAGTAGAAAATAAAGTTGCAACAATTGTTGTCGGTGTTCCTATAAATATGGACGGAACATACGGTTTTCAATCCGAGGATTGCAAAAATTTTGCTGGTAAAATAAACGGGTTTGATATAGTATTTGAAGACGAACGTTTGACATCAAATCAAGCAGAAGAAAATTTAAGACAACGAAAAATCAACTTTCGTAAAGACAAATCTCTTGTAGATATCGAAAGTGCCTGTATTATATTAGAACAATATTTAAGAAAGTGAGAAAAATAATGGCAGAAGTTAATGACGATCAAATTATAGAAACAGTTACTGAAGACGGTGAAGTTGTTCAGTTCAAATTGTTTGATATTGTAGAATTCGAAGAAAAAGAATATGCTCTATTGTTACCTTTAGAAGATGAAGATAATGAAGATGCTGAATTAGTTTTAATGCAATTAACAAAAGATGATGATGATTATATTTTTGAAACAATAGAAGATGATGATGAATTTGATAGAGTTTCAGAATATATTGAATCATTAGCAGATGAAGATGAGGAATAAGTTGTGTTAGAAAGATTTACCGAACAAGCTATTAATACAGTTGCAGAATCTCAAGAATATGCAATAGAACTTGGAAGTTCATCAGTTGGACTTGAGCATTTATTATATGCGATTGTAAAAGAGGCAAAAGGTATATCTTTAAGATTGTTCAAAAATGCAAATATTACTTTAGAAAAAATTGATGATGAAATAAGATTGTGTGTATCACAATCAACCAACCGTTTCTCTGCAATACCTTTTAATACTCATTACAAAGAGACATTAAAAAAGACAATGGATTTGGCAAATGTTTCAGGTCATCAAAATATTTTGTATGAACATTTATTTTTAGCACTACTTTCAGATAAAACATCAAATGTATCAAGAATATTGGAAAGCTTTGAATTTGATATATTCAAAGCTAAAGATATTTTAAGCAAATTGGTACAAAAGAAACAGAAAAAGCTTGAACACCCCGAAGGTGAAGAAAAAGAACGCAAGAACCTTGTAGATTATATTTTTGATAATTCTGGAGTTTCACCTATATTTGATAGGGCTATTGCTAAGCTTTCTACTTCTGAGTATGAAATTCTTGGTACAGAACAAATAATAGCATCTATTTTAGAGGACAAAGATTCTAATCTAGCAAAAATATTTGAACAATTTGGAGTAACTGCAGAAAGCTTTGATGAAAAACTAAAATCATTAACTTCTAGAAATGCTGAATATGATAGAAAAGTCGTATTTACACCAAAAGCTTTTATTGCAATGAATATGGCACTACAAACGGCTAAAGAGTTAGGTTCTTCAAAAGTTTTGCCTGAGCATTTGGCTTTAGGTATTTTAAAAAGTCATAATGGCGTAGCCTATGAAATTTTAGATAAATTAAATGTAAACGAAAACGATTTAATAGATGCTATTGTAAGACCTATTGAAAAACAAATGCCTGAAACTCTTGTAATCCTTAAACTGGCAAAAGAAGAAGCAAGAAGAATTGGTAAAAAAGTTGTTGGCACAGAAATGCTACTTTTAGGCATTATATCCGAAGGTGCTGGTGTTGGTGCTAGAGTTTTAAATAAATTAGAAATTACACTTCAAGATGCAAGAAAAATAATTGAATCAAAACTTGGTTATGGTGATGATTATTTTGATAGCGAGATTGTTTTCACAAAACGAGCTAAAGCAGTTTTAGAAAGAGCTTGGGAACTTGCTAAATCAAAAAACAAAGAACGAATTGCATCAGAAGATTTGTTAATGGCAATAATTGCAGACCCATCAGCTTTAGCAATGAAAGTACTTGAGCAATTGGGTGTTGATGCAGTTGAAATAAAATATGGTATTTTAAAAGAGATTGAATAGTGTTAAAAGATACAGTATTAGAATTTCTAAATAAATATGATTTACTAAACAAAACCTTAATTGTTGGATTTTCGGGTGGACACGATTCTATGTGTCTTTTAGATATTTTATTCAAGTTGTCACAGGTTCATAACTTCAAACTTATAGCGGCACATTTCAATCATAATTGGAGAGGTATAGAATCAAAAATGGAGCAAGATGTTTGCCGTCATTTTTGTGAAGAAAGACAAATCGAATTTTATACCAAAACTGCGGCATTAAATATGAAACAGTCAGAAGCCGTTGCTAGAGCGATGAGATATGATTTCTTTGAAAAAGCTTTGAATAAATACAATGCCGATGCTTTTTTAACTGCTCATAACAAGAACGATAATGCAGAAACTGTTTTATATAGAGTTATAAAAGGTACGGGAGTTACGGGACTAAAAGGTATTGCAGAAAAAAGAGATAATATTTATCGCCCTCTTTTGAATATAACAAGAGAAGAAATTGATGAATATTGTGAAACAAATGAACTTGTACCAAATAATGATTCTTCAAACACGAATACAAAATATAAACGAAATTTTATAAGACATCAATTATTACCATTAGCTGAAGAAATTAACGAAAATGCAGTAGATTCTCTGAATTCGTTATCAAAAGTTGCCACAGATGAGTCTGCAATAGTTGATGAATATATGAACTACGTAAAATCTGTAGTAAAAGTAAATGAATCTATAATCACTGAACGATATATAGGACTTTCGGCACCTGTAAAACGCAAATTGTTGTACGATTTGGTTGTCGAAAATAATTTGGATTATGATTCAGAAAAAATTTATAACTTATATAATTTTGTTGAAACAAATTACAAATCAAAAAATGGAATTAAAACATCTTTATCTACAGGAATGTGGCTATATGTAAGCTCTCAAATTATTGAAATAATTACCAAAACTCCAAAGCTTGAAGATGAAGTCTTAGTAAGACTCGAAGGCAAATACGAAATTGGGGATTACGAATTTGAGATTACAACATACGCTGGAGAAAACATAGAAACATTCCCTCAAGATAATTCATACACAGCTTATGTTAATTTAAACGGAACTGATTTAGATTTCGTTCTAAGAACCAGACACGATGGAGATATAATAAATCCATTAGGTATGTCAGGTAGTATGAAATTAAAAAAATATCTTATTTCAAAATCTGTTCCTCAACATAAAAAAGACGATTTAATCTTGTTATGCAAGGATAATGAAATTTTATGGGTTGCAGGTTTAGGATTAAGTAATAAAATTCATGTAACAGATAAACCAACACATAAATTAGTGTTAAGGAGAAAAATATCATGATGATAACACCTGAAGATATACATGTATTGTATTCTCAAGAAGAATTACAAAAACGTATTAAAGAATTGGCAGAAGAACTAAACAATCATTTTAAAGGCGAAGATATTTTTGCAATATGCGTTCTAAAAGGTTCTGTGATGTTCTTTACTGATTTGGTTGAACATTTAACTATGCCGTTAAAAATGGAATTTATCCGTTTATCTAGCTATGGCTCTAATTATTCGTCTTCAGGAAAAGTAAAAGCAGTAAACCTTTCTCTACCTGATATTAACGGGAAAAATGTGTTAATTGTTGAAGATATTATTGACACAGGTCATACTGCAAAATTTTTATTAGATTTTATCGGACATAACTTTCAAACAAAATCAACAACATTTTGTTCATTGTTGAACAAAAAATCAAAACGTGTCGTAGATGTAGATGCTGATTTTTCTGGATTTGTAGTTGATGACAAATTTCTTGTTGGTTATGGCTTAGATTTTGAAGGATATTATAGAAATATTCCATATATTGGGTATGTAGATGTATAACGTAGCATTTATACCTGTACGAGCAGGAAGCAAATCTATAAAAAATAAAAATATAACTTTAGTAAACAACAAACCTTTAGTTTATTGGACAGTTAGTGTTGCAAATAATTCTAACCTTGATAAAGTTTTCGTTTCGACAGACAGTATAGAAATCAAAACTCTTGTTGAAAGTTTTGGATTTAATAAGGTTGAAGTAATCAAGCGTAGCAAGGAATCATCTTCAGACAAAGCTACATCAGAATCCGCACTTATTGAATTTGCCAATAAATATGAGTTTGATAATGTTGTTTTTTTACAAGCAACATCACCTCTTACTCAAACATATGATATAAATGGAGCATTAGAAAAGTTTTTAAACTCTGATAAAAAATCTTTAATCTCAGCAATAAAACGACATCAGTTTTTATGGGATACTAAAGGTACTCCAATGAACTATGACCCAAATAATCGTCCTAGACGTCAAGAATGGGACGGATATTATATTGAAAACGGAGCTTTTTACATATCATCTCGAAACGAAATTTTGAAAACAGCTTGTAGAATAACACCTCCTGTTGAATTTTGGGAAATGTCTGTTCAAAACATTTTTGAGATAGATGAACCAACAGATATTGATATCGTTGAAAAGCTATTTCCTTCAAAATAATGATTTGCCTATCAAAAAAATATAGTTATAATTATATAATATAAGTCATATTTTATGGAGAGAAGATGAAAAGATTTTTATTACTGGCATGTATAATGTTTGGGATTTCACTACCTGCATTTTCGTTCGGAAAACCTGAACCAGTGCCACCTACAGTTAAACTACCTTCAAAATATACACCTGAGTACATTCAGTATATTTCTGAGGAATACAAATGTACAAGTAAATACGAATTAATATATGTTGCAATAGATATGTTAAAAGGTACAGAAGGAGATTTTTCCAGAAAAGCTCTTTTAGGCAACAACCTTTCCGGATACCCTGTAAAAATTGAATTTAGAGATTTATCTACAATAAACAAAGACTATGCTAATTTTGATGCGATAGGCTGGAAAAAGAAAAGTAAACTTTGGATATACATAAATCCAAAACATAAAACAGCACCTCCAGGA
>CAKUVB010000116.1 GCA_934693215.1 uncultured Candidatus Melainabacteria bacterium | reverse complement strand
GTTGGTGCAACATCTAAAATGATATCTTTTTCAAAACCTAAGACATCTTCAACCTTTTGACCAATTTGAACATCAGGGAATAATCTATTTAAAATTAATATACCATCTTCTTCTTGGTAGTTTCTGTCAGTAACACCTAATTCGTCATCAGAACAAAGCATACCTTGAGATTCAACACCCCTAATAACGGCTGGGGCTAGGGTGAATTGTTCACCGGTATGTCTGTCTAACACATTGCTTCCTACAGAGGCATAAGGTATTATTTGACCTTCTTGAATATTTTGAGCACCGCATACTACAGTTTTTAAACCAGAACCATTATTAATTGTAACCAAATGAAGTTTATCTGCGTTTGGGTGATTATCAATCTTTTCAATGCGAGCAGTTATAATGTTTGAAAATTGTGGTTTTAATTCTTCAACCGCTTCAACTTCTAAACCACTCATAGTAAGTTCATGTGCAATTCTTTCAACTTCTATATCTGACAAATCAACTAATTCGTTTAACCAATTTAAAGAAACCTTCATATAAACCCTTTCTCTTTCCCCTATAATTCACTATCATTGTATCTCAAATAAAAAAAAATTACATCATAAAAAGTATTGTACATTCATATTTCTTTATTCTACGATAAGTGTATGTTTCATTTTAAGTTTATAAATAAAAAACGAGTTATATATTCTGATTTTATACCTGAAACAGAACATTTCTTTACGACTAGAGAGACTGTAATACGTTCTCAAGAAGAAGATATGCATGAACTTGTTGAAGCAAATAAACAGGACATAGCTAATTATTTGAAGATAGATAAAGACTTATTAATATCTCCAACTCAGACCCATACAACTAATGTTAGGATTGCAAGTAAGCGAATAAAAAGCTATCCAAATACAGATGCTCTTATAGATGATGATTCTTCTATTGCTATATATTTAAACTTTGCAGATTGTACTCCTGTAATACTATATGATAAAAAACATAATGTTGGGGCAATTGCTCATGCCGGTTGGCGAGGAACTGCCGGACGAATTGTTCAAAAAACAGTAGATTTAATGAAAGAAGAATATTATACAAGTACAAAAGATTTGTATGCTGTAATTGGTCCAACAATAGCAATTTGTTGTTATGGAGTTGGAGAAGATGTTTTTGAACAATTGAAGGAATCAGTTTCTATAATAGAACCTTATAATAGACAGATATATGAAAAAATTTATGTTGATTTAAAAGGTATAAACAAACAACAACTTTTAGATATAGGCATTGCTCGTCACAATATTGATGTTTGTCCATATTGTACAAGTTGCAACAATGATATGTTTTTCTCTTATCGGAAAGAACAAGGAACAACCTCTCGGCATAGTGCAGTTTTAAAAATAAAAAAACATAAAATAAAAAGACCGATTTAAAAATCGGTCTTTTTTATATCTTATATAAAACCTTTATGCTTATATAATTTCATTATATGCAGAAGGGTTTGTTAATAAGTCATAATTTATTTCGTTTTCATTATCTGCAATTGCAGCTGCAACAACAGCATCTGAAGTTACGTTGATTAAGGTTCTCATCATATCTGTTAATCTTTCGATAGTGAATAAGAAAGCAAAACCTGCAACCAGTTGTTCAGGAGATAGTCCCATTCCGTTAAGAATAAGTGCTATTGTAATCAAACCAGCACCAGGAATACCTGCACATGTGCTAGATGCAACCATTGCTAATAATGCGATTTGAATAATCAAGAATGGTGTTAGAACAACTCCATAAGCTTGAGCAAGGAATATTACTGCAACAGTTTGAAGTAATGCAGTACCGTCCATACTTAATGTTGCTCCTAAAGGTAGAACAAAGCTAGAAACTTTGTGAGAAATACCTCGTTTTTCACAACATGCGATTGTTAAAGGTAGTGTCGCTGATGAACTGGCAGTACCAAATGCAACCATCATAGCTTCAGCTATAGCCGCATATAACATTAATATCGGAACTTTTGAGAATACTTTTAAGAATAGTGGATATACAACAAATAACTGTAATCCAAAACCTATTGCAAGTACCAGTAAATATTTTGAAATGCTAGAGAATATATCTACACCAAAAGTTGAAACGGAAACTGCAGTTAATGCAAATACACCAGGAGCGGCAAAGAACATAATCCAATCTGTAACTTTCATCGTGGCTGCAAAAACTGATTCGAAGAATGAAACGATAGAGCGGTTTACATCTCCAACTTTAGCCAATGCGATAGAGAAAATTAATGCAAATACGATAATTGGAACCATATCCCCTTTAGCAATAGATTCTAATGGGTTTTTTGGAACAAAACTTAGGAATAAATTAACAATATGTCCTTTTTGAGAGTCTATAGTTGTTGAAACTTGAGATTGAATACCAACAGCAACATCATTGTTAATATAGTGAGCTGCACCTAAACCAGGTTTGAATCCAAGAGCTAAAAATGCTCCAATAGATACAGCCGCTATGGTAATAATACCATAGTATAAGACCATTTTTTTACCAAATTTTCCGAGTTGTTTGTTATCTCCAACACTGGTTATACCAATAACGATTGCTGATATGACTAACGGAATAACAACCATTTGAATAAGTCTAATGAATAATTGACCTACAAATGTCAAAATATTCATAACAAATGGATTTGAATGGCTATGTAAAAGTGCGCCAACAATAACACCGGCAACTAGCCCAAAAAATATGTGCCAATTTCTTTTAAAACCTAAACCTAGAGCAATTAGCACCTGCATGTGTAGTTTCATTAAATAAATCCTCTCATAATTTTAACCATTATATTACTCAAATATTGTACTAAATTATATTAAATATTTCAAGTAAAGATATAACTAGACTACGATTAAATCCTTACTTTCATCTAATACTTTTATAAGGGCAGATAAATGAGTCATTAAATTCTTGAATTGAGGAATTGTCAAGCTTTGAGCTCCATCGGAATAAGCTTTATCCGGGTTATTATGGATTTCAACCATTAACCCATCTGCACCAGCAACAATTGCTGCTTTTGACATTGGTTCAATTAAATATCGTTTACCTGTTGCGTGGCTAGGGTCAACTATTACTGGTAAGTGAGAATATTTTTTTATAACCGGAACTGCGGCTAAATCTAGTACATTTCTTGTGTAATTTGAGTCAAATCCTTTTATTCCACGCTCGCATAAGATTACATTTTCGTTTCCGTTATACAAAATATGTTCAGCCGCTAATAAAAATTCTCTTATACCGGCAGCTGGTCCTCTTTTTAGCATAACAGGTTTATTAGTTTTGCCGATAGCTTTTAGTAACTTGAAGTTTTGCATATTTCTTGCACCAACTTGAATTATATCTGCATAATCACATATTAAAGGCAAATCTAATGTATCCATAACTTCAGTTATAACCAAAAGTCCTGTTTTGTCTGCTGCCTTTCTTAAATATTTCAAACCTTTTTCTTCAAGTCCTTGAAAATCATAAGGAGAAGTTCTGGGTTTAAAAGCACCACCTCGTAGAATTTCAGCACCAGATTCTTTTACTGCTTCTGCGATGCTTAAAAGTGCTTCAAAATCATCTTCAACACTGCAAGGTCCTGCCATAATGACTGGTTTATTATCCCCACCGATTTTTACTCCATTAGAAAATTCTATAATGGTATCTTCTTTTTTGCTCTCTCTACTTGCTAATTTGAAAGGTTCTTGTATAAGTTTAACTTCTCTTACTCCATCAAAAGAATTGATAGAATGAGGTTGAACTAATCGTTTATCTCCGATAGCAGCAATAACTGTAAATACTTCGCCATAATTGATATTAATTTTAAAATCGTTTTCTTCAAGATGTTTTACAACTTTATTAATCTGTTCTGTTGTAGCTTCCGGTTCCATAATAATAATCATAAATTTAATCTCCTTATGAATATTATTATATGTATTGATATAATCTTTGTAAATAATTAATATAATTTTGTTTTATAATGTTGCTTATGAATAAGAATCTTTATTTTTTAGGACCTAAAACATCGTATACTGATTTTGCAAAAGAACAGTTTATAACGTCTTTTGCAATAAAAGGTTACGAAGAAAAACCAATGAGAACTATTACAGCAGTATTTTCAGAACTAAATTCAAACTCAAATTCACTTGCCGTATTGCCTATAGAAAATTCAATAGAAGGCACAGTAAAAGAAACGATAGATAATTTAATAAAAATACAAAGTGATAAGGTTAAAATTTTAGGTGAAACTGTAGTTTCCATAGAGCATTGTTTGATTACTTTTGCAAAGGATTTTTCTCAAATCAAAAAAATAAAATCGCACCCTCAAGCCATATCTCAATGCTATGATTATATTTATTCAAAATTTAACGATAATATTATACTAGAATCAGAATCTTCTACTGCAAATGCAGTTAAGTCATTAACTGTAGAACAACCTCAAATAGCTGCAATTGGCAATAAATATTCAGCGGAATATTATAATATGCCGATATTAGATACAAATATAAATGATGAAAAATTTAACCAAACAAGATTTATTTTATTGGGAATTCCTTTAAAAGAAGAAGTAACGAATAGAGATAAAACAAGTATAATGTTTTCAACAGAAAATAAATCAGGTGCTTTGTGTGATATATTAACAATTTTGAAAGAAAACGATATTAATATGACATATATATCTTCTCGCCCTTCTAAGAAAGGTTTGGGAGAATATACATTCTATATTGATTTTGATGGAAATATAGTTGATACAAAAATCACAAAAGCTATGTCTAAAATGTTAAAACATGTAAAAAGTTTCAAACATCTTGGTTCATACCCTAAGTTTATTGATTAAAACAGTTGCAATTTCCCGAAAAAAAGTTATAATGGCTATTATAGATAGAAAAACTATCTAAAAGTCACTATATTTTAGGAGAAACAGTATGTACCAAGACGAAAAACTTATTTGTGAAGACTGTGGCAAGGAATTTGATTTCACTGCTGGAGAACAAGAATTTTATGCAGAAAAAGGGCTCACAAATAAGCCAAAACGATGCCCAGAATGCAGAAAAGCAAGAAGACAAAAAAACAGAAGAAAGATGTATGATGCTGTTTGTTCTAAATGTGGAGCTCAAACACAAGTTCCTTTTAGACCTATTCCAGGTAGAGAAGTTCTTTGTAAAGCTTGTTTTGATGCAGAAAAGCAAAATCAATAATTAACGAGTTTAAAAATAAAAAATAACCTGTATGAAATTCATACAGGTTATTTTTTTTATATCTGTTTAAAGCTTTTATTAGCTTTTGCGTTTACGAGCCGCTTCAGATTTGCGTTTTCTTTTAACGC
The DNA here is from genome assembly GCA_934693215.1 of uncultured Candidatus Melainabacteria bacterium. GTDB lineage: Bacteria > Cyanobacteriota > Vampirovibrionia > Gastranaerophilales > Gastranaerophilaceae > UMGS1585. The sequence goes on along the minus strand of CAKUVB010000116.1, from coordinate 102 downwards.
TAGGTTTTTCATATCTTTCACGTTTTTTTACTTCTGAAAGAGTTCCGGCTTTTTGAACTTTTTTCTTGAAACGTCTTAATGCACTTTCAATACTTTCGTTTT
>CAKUVB010000115.1 GCA_934693215.1 uncultured Candidatus Melainabacteria bacterium | reverse complement strand
GTACAGGCATGTGTGGTGCTTGTCGTGTTACGGTTGGAGGAGAAACCAAATTCGCTTGTGTAGATGGCCCTGATTTTGATGCTCACAAAATTGATTTTGATGAGGTAATCAACAGAACCAGAATTTACAAAGACCAAGAAAGAAAAAGATCCGAAAATTGTAATCTTTTAAAAATGGCAGATAAGGTTTAATAAGTAAAAAAGGGTTGAATAAAGAAAAACATTCAACCCTTTAAATTTTGAGAGGATATCTAGTTATGAAAAATACAGTTGTTGTTGGTGCTCAATGGGGAGATGAAGGCAAAGCAAAGATTACAGACCTTTTAGCAGAAAAAGCTGATGTAGTTATTCGCTATCAAGGTGGTTGTAATGCAGGACATACAGTTGTTGCTAACAATAAAACTCACAAATTCCATTTGATTCCATCTGGTATTTTATACAAAAACAAAATTTGTATTATTGGTTCAGGTACAGTAATTTATCCTGAATCGTTTGAAAAGGAAGTAAACGCTTTAATAGAAGAAGGCGTTGACGTTTCTAATTTAAAAATTAGTCCTCTCGCAACCATAACAATGCCATACCATATAGAAATTGATGGATATTCAGAAGCTCATAGCGGTAAAGGTAAAATCGGGACTACAAAAAAAGGCATCGGACCGACTTATACAGATAAGTATGCAAGAATTGGACTAAAGATACAAGATTTGTATTCAGAAGAAACTCTATCTGAAAAATTAGATGTCATTCTTCCTGTTAAAAATAAACAACTTGAAAAAGTATATGGACTAGAACCATATACAAAAGAATGTATAACTGCATTATGCGAAAATTATGCTAAATTATTCAAGCCATACGTATGTTTTGAATGGCAAGATTTACTTAGAAAACATAAAAACGATACAATACTTTTTGAAGGTGCTCAAGGTGTAATGCTTGATATTGATTATGGAACATATCCATTTGTAACCAGTTCAAGTCCAATCGGTGGTGGTGCTGCCACAGGCTCTGGATATGGACCTAAAATGATAGATGAAGTTATTGGGGTTTCAAAAGCTTATGTAACAAGAGTTGGAGAAGGGCCTTTTGTAACAGAATTAACTGACGAAACAGGCAAAAAAATACAAACTATTGGACACGAATTCGGAGTTACTACAGGCAGACCTCGTAGATGCGGTTGGTTTGATGCTGTAATTATGAAATATGCAGTTCTTGTTGGAGGCTTTACTTCAATTGCTTTAACCAAAATAGATGTATTTGATACTTTTGACGAAATAAAAATTTGTACGGCATATAAAGATACGAGAAACGGACAAATTTATACATCATACCCTACAGATGTTTATATCCACAAATATTTAGAACCTGTTTATGAAACTCATAAAGGTTGGGGTATGGACATAACAGGAATAAAAGAGTATGATGAATTACCGGAAAACGCAAAAAAATATCTTACACGATTAGAAGAATTATTGGATTGCCCTATTTCAATAATCAGTGTAGGACCTGATAGACATCAAACTATATACAAAGGATAAAGTATGAAGAAAAAAGTTATCGGATTTGCACATACGCATTGGGACAGAGAATGGTATAGAGAATTTGAAGTCTTTAGAATGCGACTTCTTAGAGTGTTTGATAACATTCTAGGAATGTTAAAATCAGATAAACTTCCTTGTTTTTATTTTGATGGACAAACTTCTGCTCTAGAAGATTATTTAGAAATGCGTCCTGAAAATACCGCAATTGTTAAACAACTAATCAAAGAAAAAAAATTGTTTATTGGACCTTTTTATTGTTTGATAGATGAATTTTTAACTGATGAAAATGTGATTAGAAAAAACCTTGAAATTGGTTTAAAATACGCAAAAGATTTTGGGTGCGAAGATTTTTTAGGATATTTTGCTGACACGTTTGGACATACTTCTAACATAATACCTATTCTTAAAGAGTTTGGGATTGATAATGCCGTTGTTTGGCGAGGTTGTGGCGAAATACCTGCTGAATTTACTTGGCAAGTTCAAAATTTGACAGACAATTCTACAAGCATAAACTGTATAAATCTTGTTCGTGGGTATTTTAATGATTATCTTTCATCAAACCTTGATATAGAGAAAAAAGCATATTGTATAAAATCTGAACTTGATAAAATCTCAAAATATTCTGATGATGTATTATTAATGCCTATTGGTGGTGACCATTTAGGAATACACAAAGACATTATGAACACTATTGAAGAAATCAATAAAAGACTTGATGATTATGAAATACAAATTGGCTCAATTTTTGATTATATAGAACTTGTGAAAGATAGATTTGCTAGCCATAAGGTAGTTGGGGAATTGAGAGATAACTCTAAAACCTTTACCTTACAAGGTAGTTATTCTTCACGTTTAGATTTAAAACGTATGAATATAGAAACATCTCATCTTTTAGAAAAAGCTGATAGACTGCGAAAACTATATCCTGAATATACTCAAAAATATGAATCGTTAATAATGTATGCTTACAAATTCTTACTCCAAAATCAAGCCCACGATTCTATATATGGCTGTTCATTAGATGATGTACATAGAGAAGATATTGTTAGATACAAGAAAATTCAACAAATTGCAAACACAATTATTGACGAAATTAGATTTGATAAAAAATTAAAAGAAACTGACATTATCAATGTTGGAGAAAATTTTAAAGGTGCTATAAAATTCACAAGCCCTAAAAAACTTGAAGGTTATCAACTGTTATATTCAGAAATGGGATTTGCAAAAGAGCTTTTGACAGATACATTGAGAGTCCCTATCACCGAAGATTATAGCGAAATATATACATATCTGGGTCTAGTAGAAAAAAACAAAATTGTACCAGCGAAAGAACCATCAGATGTATTTGTTTCTGATAATAGTATCGGAAACTCAAAAATATTTTTGTCTATTGATAATAACAAAATTAAACTTGGCAATTATGAAATAAATTTTGTGGATTATATAGACAAAGGTGATAGCTACAACGAAGGCCCTGACGAAAACGACATTGGGAAAATCGGTAAAATTATTGGGTCAAAAATTTTGTACGAAGGTAGTATTCGCTCTGCCATACAAGTACAAATAGATGTTGGAGATATTCTTAATCTTGTAATAGAACTGGATAATCAATCTGAGTTCATAAAATTCAAAGTTGATTGGGTAAACACATACACAAACCATAATTTGCAGATAGTATTTTCTACCCCTGAAAAGATTTATGAAACTTATTCAGAGGATACAAACTTAATTATAAAAAGAAACTTTGACCCTAATTATAATATTAGAAAAAATTTACCTAAAGAAAAAGGATTAGAGGCAAAAAATAATACTGCACCGATGCAAAGAGGAGTTTGGGCTAACGGACTCGGTATTATAACAAAAGGTTTAACTCAATACGAAATATCAAACAACAATATTGGAATATGTTTATTGCGATCAACCAACATTTTATCAAATCCTAAAAACCCTGCTAGAACAACACCTGCTGGGCCACCTTTAAAATTAAACGATTTGATGCAACTTGGAGAAAATATTGCTGAATTATATATGTATATTGGTAGCGAAAGAAATCTTCAACCTACAATAAATAAAATATACAACTACATTGTATAAAAAGCTAATATTAATCTTAGTCTAAAATACACCCAAAGACATGTACATTATCAAAGTTTTCTTTGTTAAGGTGTTCGTTTAAATAAACATGCCTGCCGACATAATTCAAATTCCCAACATCGTTAATCTTAGAATCTCTTAAATATAAATTACCTGATATATCTTCTAAATTTCCAAGACTTGTAATTTGAGAATTTTTATCAAACTCTGCATTTCCTCTAACAGTTGAAATAGTTTTAAATAATTTATTTTCATTTAAACCCATATCATGTATAAAGTCTTGTTCATAAGTTCCAAATTTCTTAACAGATATTGAACCGTTTTTATACCTTTTAGGTTCCATTCCAAGACTATCAAATACAGCCATTGCTGCAGAATTGTCTTTTTTTAAATTCAATTTAATTAAAACCTTATCCATCAAGCTATATTCTTTAAAATATTTTTGTTCTAAACCTTTCAACTCTTGAGGAAGTTTATTTCCAAATTGAGCTGCTGATTTAAAACCTTTTAAGCCTTTGATACCAAAGCCTTTGAAAGAGGTAATGTTGTTTGAGTTATTCATTTGTAAATTAGTAATAGTATTCATACTATTTTTAATGTTCGTAAAAACATTTTTTGCTATTTTATAAAACATTTTTACAAAAATTTATATTTTTAACTAAAACTTTGATATTAAGCAATGTTAAATTCAACTATAAAAAAAGCAATTATAAAATGTAAAAAAACTTTTTTAGTATATAGGAATGTGGAGTTAATGGTTAATATACAAACGGCTGAAAAAATAATTAATGCAACAAAGCAATATACCTCTAATGGTGGTAGACTTGTATCAAAAAATACAGGAATAAAACTTGATGACAATTTCAAACATGTATTAAAAAATATTCCAAAACATGCAGACTCAATAGATGTTGTAAAACTTGAAACCAATTTTGGAGCTTCCTCTCAAAGAATTGTGTCTATCAAAGACAAAGCTGGGAAATTAATAAAACGTATTATTTCTAAATACGATGGAAATAAACTTACATCAAAAACAATAAATACTTATGACCATACAGACAGTACTTTCCGTACTGTTTCTCGAAAAACTTATATTGGCGATAAAATGGTTTCTGAAATTAGGGAACAATTTGGTTTAAACAAAGATGCGAATAATCTTTTAGGACATACTAAGCTTACAATTACAAAAGATAATACAAACGCAAGACACGAACATCAAGTTTTTGAAACTTTTACTAAAAAAAGTCAAGACAGAAGATTTTTAGAAACAGAAGCTCAAAGAGATTCTAAAGGACACATGATAAGTAAAACTTTGAAAGGAAATGTTGAAGACATAGATTCATTTAAGAGTGACCCTTATTTGTATATAAGAAATTATAACGATAACGATTTCTTAAATGCAGCATCTAATTATGCAAAAAAAGTTCAACAAGTAGAAGATCGTTCAATCAATATTTCTAATAAAAGTCTTTCTGATGATGCATTGGGATATTCCAGAAGTTTACCGGGATATAAAGAAATAAAAGTTGATGTTGCAAAACACAGATCTAAAGGTGAAGTTATTGATACAATAAATCACGAACTTCGCCATCAATATCAAGATGAACTTCAAGAAAAACAAGGAATAATAAATTACACTTTAAATAGAGATAGTGCAAAACTTTCTAAAGAAGAAAACAAACAAGCCAGAATATTTAGAAAAGCTCGAAGAAAATACGTTCAACCAGAAAAGAATTTTATGAAATATTACAATAACAAGCTTGAAAAAGATGCAAGAGAAGCAGGTGAAAAGGCAAAAAAAATATATGAAGA
>CAKUVB010000114.1 GCA_934693215.1 uncultured Candidatus Melainabacteria bacterium | reverse complement strand
GCCTCAGATGCACCTGCTACAGCGTTTTGGAAACCTTGTTCAATACCTGCCGGACAATCTACAAGGATAAAATCGTATTTCTTTTTCAACTGCTCACAGATATCTTTTAATTGTTCTTGTGATACAGAAGTTTTATCTCTTGTTTGGGCCGCAGCTAAAAGAGCAAGATTTGGATTCTTTTTATCTTTAACTAATGCTTGTTTTAACTTGCAACGTTCTTCAACAACATCAACTATTGTATATACAATTCTATTTTCTAAACCAAGTAACAAATCAAGGTTTCTAAGTCCTATATCTGTGTCAATTAATACAACTTTATTTCCAGCTTTTGCTAGTGCAGTACCAATATTGGCACTTGTTGTAGTCTTACCTACCCCACCTTTACCTGATGTTATAACTATTACACGACCAGTCATTAATCTTCTCTCCTTAATGTTTTATAAACTACGATTTGTTTATTATTTATTCTTGCTTCTTCAGGTGTAAATTCGTTTGTTCTTTGGATATAAGGAACATTAACTGTATCATTTCTTCTTGAATACAAACCTGCAATTCTTAATTGAATAGGGTTAAGTTTTAGTGCCCTTACTTTAGCATTTACATTACCGTCAGAACCGGCATGTGCAATACCACCTAAGATACCCCAAACCGTAATATCTCCCTTTGCTATTACTTCACTTCCGGGGTGCGTATCACCTACAATAAAAATGTTTCCTTCATAAGTAACTGTTTGTCCTGAACGTAGAGTTTGAGTTAAATACAAAGTAGGTAATTCTGCTGTGTTTTCTGTATTTTCTTCGTAATCGTCCATAATACCTTCGGTATCTAATAATACATATTTACCTTCAGAACTTCTTTCTTTTGTTTCTGTAACTTCAAAATCTTTATCAGGATTTTTTGGTTCAACAAGCTCAATATTAGTTTTTACAAATTCTTCTTTTTGAGTTTCTTGTTGAACACCCAAAACTCTGTCTAGTGCAGCTTGAACTTCGGGATTTGTTAATATTTTAGATTCATCTAATTCTGTTTTTTCAGGAATCTCTGTAACAATATTTAGTGATTCTGAATTGTTATTGTTATCTTCAACATTATTTTCAAGTTCTGTATTTTCTGTAGGAGCAAAGGTTTCGTTTAAACCATCTATATGCCCAGATATTGAATCTTGAAAAGGTAGTTCAACATCAATAGCTTTATTTGAATTAATAGCAATCCCTAAACTAACTGCTGAAGCCTCTGTCATTTCAGATTTAGTTGAGATAGAACTAATTGTAGAATCAATTGATTCAATCAAAGCTTTGATACTTAACAATTGTGATTGTTTAAGATCTAAATCTCCCAAATTTAAACTAATTTTTTTCCCCTTAGTTTCGTTAGATTCAAGTAAAGAACTTAATTCTGTTGCAAGTTGTGCAGTATTTTTTGTTGCACTCAAATCAATAACGAAATCGTTTTCATAAATTCCCATAATACTTCCCATGTTAACTATGTACAATAAAAAGGATATCCTAAATATAAACTCTATTCAATGGAATGTATATTAATGTAAAACATTGATTTAAGAATTTTATCTAACTAATGATTGACATGTACAATTACGAACGATAACTAAGTAATCTGGCAAAAATTTAACAAAAAAAGGACTCTATTTAATTTGAGTCCTTTTCCTTTTTTTATATTAATTGAGATTAATCAACATATAATGGAGCAAGTTTTTTCTCTTGTTGAGGAATTACTCCTTCTTCTATTGGTAGATATACTCTGTAATCAATTACAGGGAAACAATTATCTATGCTTTCGATTTCTGATAATGCAGCTTCATCGATATTGCCTGATTCAATCATATCGCAGATTTTTTCAAATCTGTCAACGTGTTCTCTGAATCTATCTGTAGCATAATCTTTTGCTTGCCATGTAGTGATTAAGAATGGCCAATCTGAACTTTGTAACAATAAGTTTTCTCTTGCCATTTGATTCAATGCTCTATGCAAAAGTTTATCTTCAGGAATTGTTTCGTATTTAGATGCAATTTCTGTGATACGTTTTTCGCAAGAGTGGATAATTGGCCACATCCATTCTGTTAAGTGGTTTTGCCATACATAGAAATGACCACCTTGTCCCCAAGAACTTTCAGGGATTTGGATAGCTTCTGAAGGCGGATATTTTTCGATATATTCACCAGCAGTCAATCTTTCTACTTCTGGTAAATAGCTGTTGAATTTTTTAATAACTTGTTTAATAAATTCAACACCTTCAAACCACCAGTGACCAAATAACTCTGTATCAAATGAAACCATTACAAGACCATCTTTACCGTTGTGAGATTTTTTGTAATCATTCAACAAGTGGTAAATTAATGTTGTATAGTGGTCAGAATTTTCATTAATTTTGTTTAATGCTAATACCGGGTCATAAAGCATTTTGTCACCCAAATCTGTTGTAGGTGATGTTATTCTCCAGTAGTGCATACCTGATTTATCATCTTTTTTGTGGAATTCTCTAAAGCAACCATCTCCAGGATATCCGTCAGCCGCAGACCAAACTTGGTATCCGGCTCTATCGTTTCTTCCCATTACTGCAACTTGTGCATCTGGTAACCAATATGCTGAATATGTATCATATCCTGTAGCTTCTCTTTCCGGTAATGGAATATATTCAATATTACCGTAAACACCGATTACACGTCTGTTTCCTATAGAGTTACCACCTTCGATAACGTGAGATTCTGTAAAGAAGTATTTGATATCGTTATTTTGAAGAGTTACTTCAATAGCAGGACGCCAATGTTTTTTACCATCTTTGCCTACAAACTCATAACCTTGTCTGTATGCACATTCTGGTAGCCAGCAACCTGATGCTTTTTTACCGAATAATCTTTTTGTAGTATCAGATCCAACTTTGAACTGTGCATTCAAGTTGTTATCAGTAGCTAATAATGGAGAGAATCCATGAGTTGCACCTGATGTTGTAATTTCAATACAACCTAAATCTTGATATTTTTTGAAATATTTAATAAGATTTTTTTCGTATTTGTTTACGAAATCATCTCTCAATTTGTTCCATAAATCAAAATAATATTTTGCTAAATATTTTAAGTGTTGAGAATGAGCAACCTTTGGATCCGGATATCTGTCTAAGTCTTTGCTAACAGATGCAATTCTTGAATCTATATATTCAACAAAACCATTTTGAAGGTGTTCATCATTTAATTGTTCTGCAAGAATAGGAGTTATGCCAACGGTTAATTTAGCTTTAATACCCTCATCATATAATTCAGAAATAGCGTTTAATAAAGGAACGTATGTTTCTGCCATACATTCATATAGGTTTTCTTCCCCAAATGGCCACATACCAGCTTTTCTATAGTACGGTAAGTGACTGTGTAACATAAATACAAATTGACCTACTGACATATTGTTTTTGCCTCCGTTTATTTAATGATTGTAGTCATATATTTTCACAATCTAACATGCTAATATATAGCATAAACGGGTATAAAATATAATACCTTAGAACTAATTCCAGTGAATAATGTTACAATCTTTAATAAAATGTATATATTAAAAATCTAAAAAATTACATATACTTCCAGTATTTCAGGGGTATTTAATTTTGATATATTATAAATGATTTAATTAATCAACATCTTTAATTTTTGCCCAAATGTTACAATAACCATTTTTTGTTTTTGCAACTTCTTTAAATCCATTTTTTTTAAGAACTTTAGAAAGAAGTTTTGTATCAGTCAATTGTTTATCTTCACGTTCTCCAAGTATAAAAATTCCATCTTTTGTTAAAGCTTTATTAATTTGTTTTGCAACGTGATTTAGTGTTGGTTCAGCGATTTTGAGAGGTATTTGTATACGTTCGTCATTTTCGTTTTCCATAGTAACTAAATGATATATTGCATTTCTAAAAGACACTGCATGGGCTTTGCCTTTTGGAACGATTTTGTCCAAATGTTGAATATCGCCTTGAATAAACTTACAACCAGTATTTTTAGGGTCTTTTAGTGCAAAAATTTTATCATTAAACTCTGGGTTAATGTCACGTAATAATATAAAGGATAATTTGTTAAAAAATCTTTTAATAGGATTTTGTTTAGGTGTTGATTTTTCAGCAATTTGAGTAAAATTATTATTAAATAAATTTTTCATGATTTTTTCTTTATGAGTTTTAGGTTTACCAAAACCTAAAAATTCATCTTTATAGGCAGAAATCCCTAACCAAGAAATGAAATTTCTGCTTACGTCATCTTTTGGTTGAGAAATTGTATAAATTCCTGTTTTTGCTTCTGCAATTGAATTTGGACTAATATCAAAACCTAAAATTTTAGGTTTTTTATCGGGCATCAACATTTTTATGGATAATACTTCTTCTCCTGTAGAACAAGCTCCTACTATAATTCTAGGGCTTTTCTCTTTTGGAAAATGTTGTCTTAAATAATTTATGCCTTTGTTGAGAGTATTATATTCTCTAAAAAAAGCAGTTTCATGTCTTAGAAGTAATGTATCTTTACCTATTTCTAAAATTTCATGACCACCATGCCCTTTAAAGCTTGTTGTTTTAGCGGGGTTAGTTTTTGTTTGGTAATATATAGGGGTATTGTTGTTTATTGTATGCATTATGTTTTTATTAAACAGTGTAAAAATATAAATTGCTATTATTGGTATATAATTTACAATAATTTAACATTTAACTTCGTATTTTTAATACTTTACCCATATATCTCTTATGTGCTATAATTTTTAATATTAATAATCAAGAGGAAGATTTTATGCTACAAGAAGCTACCCGAGCAATTAATTCTGCGTTTAATAATAGTTTTGTAAAAAAACTTTCACTTTATCTTCATGATTGTGTAAGAGAAGAAGTTAAGAGTTCAACATTTAGAAACCTAAAATCAGATAAAGATAACAAGTGGATATTTTTAAAAGAAGATGACAAATTATTTACTTCAAACATTGATTATCAAAAGTTTGATGGAAGTGATACAAAGTTGACGGAATTAATGATTCAAAGCGAATTGAATCAAAAAGAAAAATATCTTATCTATGGGTATTTATTCTTAGTTGGCGGAAATTCAAAAAGTAGAAAGAAAAACGAATTTTTGACACCGTTGTTATATATGCCATGTAAATTAGAACGTAATGGTATAAATATAAACTGTATGTTAACAGATGAATTTTTATCTTTAAACACAGGTGCTTTAACTTCATTGATGCAAAAAAATGATGATGAAGAAGAAATGGAACAATTGATTGAAGGTTTGCTTGATGTTGTTCCGACTTTACCTATAACACAAGAAAAAATGGAAATATTTATTACGACATTAAAATCTATTATTCCTGATGTTGAGGTTAAATTTGATAGTAAAGATACTGTTGTTGAAGATAATTTGTCTAAAGATACTTCATCTTTAAAATCAGATGAGGACGAAGATGAAGTTCAAGAGGAAGAAGAATCTACTCCTCAAAAAACATCAGGAAAAATTGATAAAATAACATTGACTAATCAATGTGCAATTATACTTACAAAACGTCCGTCAGTAACTGCAGGTGTTTTGCATGAATTAATGC
>CAKUVB010000113.1 GCA_934693215.1 uncultured Candidatus Melainabacteria bacterium | reverse complement strand
CTGTGACCCTCTACATAAAGTTTCTATTATACCTAGAGGTATGGCTCTTGGTATTACTATGACATTGCCTGAAAAAGATTATTTAACAATGAAAAAATCTCAGTTGTTAGATAGGATTACAATGACATTGGGTGGTAGAGTTGCTGAAGAAATTATATATGGTAGTGATTCTGTAACTACAGGTGCATCTAATGACCTTGAAAAAGTTTCTGATATCGCACGAAAAATGGTTACAGCATACGGTATGAGTGACAAAATGGGTAACTTAACTTATGGCAAATCTGAAGAACATGTGTTTATGGGACGTGATTTTGGTCATACAAGAAACTTCTCAGAAGAAATTGCGGCTGATATAGATAAAGAAGTTAAACGCATTATTGATGAAAGATATGATGTCGCAAAACACTTATTATCAGAAAATCGTGATATGTTAGAATTTATTTCAAAATCGTTGCTAGAAAGAGAAACTCTTGATGAAAAAGATTTTGATGAATTGATGAATGAAGTTTATAATCGCAGAAATAATTATTAGGAAGGATAATATTTATGTACGAATCTGAAAGATTAAACCTTGTTATGCAACAATATAAATTATATGCAGAACAAAAAGATAGTTTTATAAAAAGAAGTTTTGGTGTAAACCGTTTTTATATGATTTTAGTAATTGTATTGTTACTATTGGTTAATCTTTCTAAAAATGTCATATTTGTATATGCACTTTCTTTACCATTTATATTTTCTATAGTTGGTATGGGTGTTTGTATTTTATGGTGGTTGAATATGGATTCTTATAATCTACTTATCAAAGTTAAGTTTGCCAAAGTTTTAGAGGAAATCGAAAAACAGCTACCTGTACAACCTTTCAAGATGGAACATAACGGTATCGAAGATATGAGGAAGAATAAAAAAGAATTTTTATTTTCTGATATGCAAAAAATATTTGCGATAATTATGTTTATCGTATTTTTCATATCTTTGATAGATGAACTTATACCGATGATTTTAAGACCTTTTATTTAATATTATAAATATTGTTAGAGCCTAAAATTTTGTCGTGTAGATGCTTCAAACCTTTGCCATAAGTGTGTTTCATTTCGTCAAGCAAGTTTGTTTGTACATCTAATAAGTACATATCATGCACAATGAATTCTTTTATCAGAAAAAGAAAATTTTCGTTTTGTGTCCATAAAATACTGGTAGAATTTGATTTTTGTGAAAATATTTTGCCGATAACACCTTCTTTAGAATCGACAGCTAGTGCAATCATTCTTCCTTCAAAATGGTTTTCAATGTTTTTAGAAAAAGGGTGTTCATAAACAAGTCCAAAGTTGGTTTTTAAGTTGTCATAACCAACAATTCTAATTTCGACATTCCTATTATATGCATTTTTTAATTCTTCTTCTATGAAATCAAAATCTTTTGACCAAATTTCAAGATAAATTTCTTTTTCTGCGGAACGAATAATTTCTATAATTTTTTGTTGAATATTAGTTGTACCAAATATAGACAGTATTGGTTCGTTATAATTGTCCTTTACTTCCGGTAAATGGTTTTCTAAATAATCTATAGTAGATGCCATTTTTCGTTTGAATCTTTTAGTTAATTCGTTAGGTTGTATAGGTGAGTATTCAACAGGTTTTGAGTTTGTTGCTACAACGATTTTTTTAGATGCCAATGCTTTTAATGTGTCATAAGTTCTAGCTTGAGGAATATTCGCAATTTTGCTGATTTCATATCCTGTTGCAGGGTTTTTCTTTAATAATGCAATATAAACCTTCGATTCGTATGTGTTAAGCCCTAGTTCTTTAAGATTGTCTATCAATTTTTCCATAGCAATATACTAACATAATTTTTAAAATTTATCTAAGTTATTAAGATAATATAAATACAAATCTTGTCTGTGATAATATATAATTATTATGAAAGTAGCAGATTATTTAATAAAAACATTAGTAAATTTAGGGATTACGGAATTCTTTGGACTTCCGGGTGATTACAACTTCAACATTTTATATGCGATTGAAGATAACGAACAAGCAAAATGGATTGGTTGTTCAAACGAATTAAACGCAGGTTATGTAGCTGATGGTTATGCCAGAGTAAAAGGTTATGGTGCTGTTGTTACAACTTTTGGTGTTGGTGAACTTAGTGCTATGAATGCAATAGCAGGAAGTTATGCAGAAAATATTCCTGTTATCCATATTGTTGGTGTTCCGACAACAACTAACATTGAAAACAAAACATTATTGCATCATAATTTTCAACACCCTGATTATTATGCTTTTGAAAAAGCTTTTGAACCGGTAGTTGAATCTACTGCATTTTTGACAAAAGAAAATGCTAAATCAGAAATAGATAGAATTATAAATGTATTTAAAACTACTAAATGTCCGGTTTATTTGGCAATTCCAATGGATATAACAGAATTAGAAATTGATTCTATGCAAGAAGTTAAAACTGTACAAAGTGATAAAAAGAATCTTGATGAGTTTATCGACAAAGCAACTGCAATGATTAACGCATCTAAATCTCCTGTGATAATTGGTGATACTTTAATTAAACGATTTTTGGCAGAAGATGAATACAGAACTTTTGCAGAAAAAACTTGTATTCCTGCAAGTAATTTGCTTATGGGTGCAGGGATTATAGATTTTGATACACCTAATTACTTAGGAACTTTTCTCGGTAAATTTGGAAACGAAACAGCATATAAATATTTAACAGAAACAGATTGTGCTATATTTGTTGGTCCTATATATAGTGACTTGAATTCTTTTGGGTTTGCTCTACCATACAAACCAGATGAACAAATTGCTATCTATGGTACTTATTCTATAATTAATAATCAAATATACGAAAATATTTATATGAATGAGGTATTAGAAAGATTAACTGATAGTGTAAACGTACGTCATAATAATATTATGGTTACAGATACAGGTTATAAACCATCAGTTATAAAGAATGAAAAATTAACATCAGAATACATCTATCCGAGATTACAAGAATTTTTCAAAGAAAATGATACTTTGTTTATAGAAACAGGTATTATTATGCATGGTTTTGCAGGTATGAAATTACCAAAGAATGTTATTGCAAATACTCAAACTCTTTGGGGTTCAATTGGTTGGGCTACACCAGCATCAATGGGTGGTTGTATGGCTGATAAATCAAGAAGAACAATTTTGTTCACAGGTGAAGGTTCTCATCAATTAACTGCTATGGAAATCGGGAATATGATGAGAAGAGGTCTTAAACCAATTGTTATTGTTTTGAATAATTCAGGCTATACAATAGAAAGAATCTTATCAAATGATCCAAATGATTCCTTCAATGAAATTGCTGATTGGAATTATGCAAAACTTCCAGAGTTATTTGCGGGTGATATTTGGATAGCACAAGCTTCAACAGATAAAGAGTTTGATACAGCATTGAAATTAGCTGAACATCAAGACAAAATGTGCTATATTGAAATCTTTACAGAAAAGATGGATTTACCATTTATTACGGCTAAGACAATTGAGCGTTTAAAAAACAAACAAAAGGTTGAAAAAGCTTCTAGTTTTAGTTAAAATTCAATAAAATGAACGAGTCACAAAATAAAACAAAATTATTAGTAATATCAGGTTCTTCTGGTGTAGGTAAGGGTACGGTAATAAAATCCCTTTTAGAAAAATGTCCGGATTTAAACCTTTCAATCTCGTGTACAACTAGAAACAAGCGAGAAGGTGAAGTTCATGGGGTTAATTATTTTTATTTGACACAAGAAGAATTTGACAATGCAGTTGCTCAAGATGAATTCTTAGAATGGGCAAAATTTTCAGGGAATTGTTATGGAACTAAAAAGTCCTATATAGAAGAATGTTTAGCTAATCAAAAGAATGTTTTGTTAGAAATAGATACTCAAGGAGCTTTGCAAATAAAAGAAAAAATGCCAGAGGCTCTTTTAATATTTATAGCACCACCTTCGTTTGAAGAATTGGAAGCTCGACTTAGAGGACGTCATACAGAAACAGAAGAAGCTATACAAAAAAGATTAAAATGCGTTAAGTCAGAGTTAGAAAATTCTAAACAATATGATTATGTTATTGTCAATGATAAAGTTGAAAATGCAGTAGAAAAGATTTTAAAAATCATCGGAGAATAATAAAATGTTAAAAGGTAAAAATATTCTTATTGGGATTACTGCAGGAATAGCTGCTTATAAGATTTGTGAACTAATTAGAATGTTTAAAAGACAAGAGGCTAATGTTAGAGTGATAACAACTCCAAATGCCCTCAATCTTGTTTCTAAGCTTACTTTAGAAAACCTTTCTAATAATGAAGTTTATTTTGATGATTATGCAGTAAATGAATATAAACCCGAACATATTTCACTATGTGATGAGGCTGATATAATGATTATCGCACCAGCTACTGCGAATACTATATCAAAAATAGCAAATGGTATCTGTGATAATCTTTTAACTTCTACAGTTTCAGCATTTAGTAAACCTATAATTATTGCACCTGCTATGAACACAAATATGTGGAATAATGCGTTTATACAAGAAAATGTTGAAAAACTCGCTCAACACCCGTTGTACCACATAATAAATCCTGAATCAGGATTCTTGGCTTGTGGCACAACAGGAGATGGTAGGCTTTGTAAACTTGAAAAGATTTTTGATAAAACAACAGAAATATTATCAGGCAAACTTAAAAATAAAAAAATTGTAATAACTGCAGGTGGAACAATTGAAAAAATCGACCCTGTTAGATATATTTCAAATTTCTCATCAGGCAAAATGGGTACTGCTATTGCTGATTCTGCTTATTCTCAAGGTGCTGAGGTAGTGTTAGTTTCGACATTTCCTATTAATAGACCTTATAGAGTTGTACAAGTTGAATCTGCTATAGAAATGGAAAAGGTAGTTCTTGAAAACCTTGAATCAGATTGTATTATTATGACAGCTGCAGTTGCAGATTATAGAATTAAGGAATACAATCAACAAAAAATGAAAAAAACTCAAGAAGATAGCATAACTATAGAGTTGGTTAAAAATCCAGATATACTAAAAGAAATATCTCAGAAAAAAAATAAAGGCATAATAGTAGGATTTTGTGCTGAATCAGAGAACTTATTAGATAATGCTAAAACAAAAATAAAAAATAAAAGTTGTGATTACCTTATTGCTAATGATATCTCAAGAAAAGATATTGGTTTTTCAAGTGATGAAAATGAAGTTTATATTTTAGATAAAGAGTTAAATATCGCTCATTTAGAAAAAATGCCAAAAACAAAACTTGCAGAAAAGATTTTGGAGAAAGTTTTTGAATAAATATAGCCTTGTTGCAAAAATTGAAAAGATTGCACCTTTACAGACTCAAGAAGCTTGGGATTGTTCAGGGTGGATTGTTGATAATTCTGAAGTTGTTGATGTAAATAAGATTATGCTTGCTCTAACTGTAACTGATAAGGTGTACGAATTAGCGAAGTTCAAAAACTGCGATATGATTATTGCACATCACCCATTGTTTGAAGTCCCAATAAGATATAGGGATATGCAGATTTATTCATCACATACACCAATGGATAAAGC
>CAKUVB010000112.1 GCA_934693215.1 uncultured Candidatus Melainabacteria bacterium | reverse complement strand
GGTTATGGCAACAAAGCAGAGCTTAATTACATTTTAAATAATCTTTCTTTTCTTAACCTAAGCTAAACTTTTAAAGTTTAGCTTTTTATTTTGAAAAAATATTCTTGACTTTAAATCTTGATATTGTAATATAGTAATTGCGATGGGACGTCGCCAAGTGGTAAGGCAGCTGGTTTTGGTCCAGCCATCTCGGAGGTTCGAATCCTTCCGCCCCAGTTTAAAAAAGACCTATCTCTGATAGGTCTTTTTTTATACGAAAGGATTCGAACCCACGGTTCTCATCCCCTCTCACAAAATGATACTTAATCATTTTGCTCGGCAGAGTGCCCCAGCCAATTAAAAGACTTATCTTTGATGGGTCTTTTTTTATGCGTAAGGATTCGAACCCACGGTTCTCATCTCCTCTTACAAAATGATACTTAAAAGCAAATATCGACTTGTGATATACTAAAGATAGTAGGTGACCAATTCTCCTCCTATATGCACGACAAACTTCTTCTGAAACAAGGTGTAGAAAGGAGGTGATACAAATGAGAATAAGGCAAATAATAAAAGCTGCAATCATCGCAGTAATTGCAGCTCTTATTATTATTCAATTATTCTTGTAGGGTCTGAAACAGGGTATCTTGCGGGATATCCTCCCTACTTTTTTATTATAAATTATTGCTAATAATTTTTCAAGTGTATAAAGACTTATGTGCAATATTTATTTCATTATTTCATCAATCAACTATATTAATGTAGAAAATTTGCCTCTAATGTATGCAATCGTATTAGGGAAAAATTGTTCTAAGAATATAGTTCTGTCTTGCAAAGGTTCCCAAGATTGAATAGTATCGGTCATAAGATTTGTTTCTGCACAAGTTTCGTTTAGACCTCGTTTCTCTGGGTTGTTGCCAGATAAGAAATAATCTATTGAGTCAATTCTTGATTCAGGAAATCTTGCAGTATATGCTTTTTTCTCAGCATTGTATATTTTCATCAATTCTTTATCTTTTCCTAAATCTAGAGCGAAAAATTTTGCGTGTCCAAGTTCGTGTGCAAAAACACCAAGATTATTATTAAGTTCTTTTGACATAAAAATACTATTTACTCCACACATAGCATTAGAAGGAGTATTGCTTTGTGGCATTACAAAATCACAAGATTTATTCATTGCAAACCATTCATCACCAGGAAGTCGTTTTAACATTTCTACGCAACTTTTATCAATTACTTTTGGTTCTATTCCATATTTTTTAAATGTACTTGTAATTTGTTTAGCTGCTTCTCTTGTATCAGGAATAGCTTCAATTTCTTTAAATATATTATCGGCTACATCTACAGGAGTATCAGTAATTGCATATTCTACTTTTTCAGAAGTTTTTTTGCCCATTGAATCTAATTTGGTAACAATTACTTTTTTATCTCTAAAAGCAATATCGTAACTTTTATCATTTACAGTTGATATAAAATGATTTTTAGAAATAACTTTAAATGTTCGTTTTACTTCTGATATTTGCTTACCTGTTTTATCTGTAATAACGGAATGCATATAACTATTTCCTAGTTTATCTTCTCTGAATGCAGTATATGTTTTGCTACCATCAGTAGATGTTAATGTTCTTCTAATATGTTTAGCACCATTTGGTGTTATCTGAGCGTGACCTATTCTAATCGTTGAACCATCAGGTCTTGTTTGAAAGATATCATACTGACCATTTATTGCAGATTCAGTGTATAGCGTTTTAAGATTTTTATCCTTGCCTTCTGCGACCGTACTTATTCTATATTTAGATTGGAGTTGTGGTATTTTAGTTTCTTCGGAAGCTACAGAATCATATATTTTTTCTCCAGTTTTAGCATGTATTGTTCTGTTACCTTCGGTTATACTTACAAGGCTTCCTGTTTTTTTATTAAATTTATATGTTAAAGATTTATTTGTATCTTTCAAAACAATAAATAAATCATCAGCACTTTTACCTGAGAAAGATAAATTACTAGGAATTATACCATATTTATCTTTAGCTTTTTCAATACCTTCTAATATATTTGTTAATTTCTTTTCACTAATAATATCTGTTATTGGTACATCTTTAGATTTGCTAAAATCCCATTCTATTAAAGGTACTTTTAATTCGGAAGCCTTTTTAACAAGTTCAGGATATTGCTCAAACATTTCTTGAGGAATTCCTCCTTCTAAAATTTGTTGTAAATATTTACTTTCTATATCTTTATTTTTAAGCAATTTTATTAAATTTTTAACATCTCCACCACTTTGTATATGGTCTAAAAGTAATGAAATTTGTTTAGGTGTTAAATCTTTTCTTGCAACAATTTCATCAATATATGGTAATGTCTTTTCATCTATTTTAGAGATTGCATTTGTTATATTTGTATAATCAGGGTTCTTTTCTCTTTTTATTAAATCTTGCAAAATCTCAAATCGTTTTTCGCCCCCTTTATCTTGCAATTTTAGTACATTGAAAAAATGTTTATGTTCAAAACTTGGAACATCGGTTTTTAATAAATGCTCTATTTCTTGCATATATTTAGATTTGCTTGCACTTATATCAATTTTTGTAATTTCTGGAGTAAGTGCATATTTTTCAACAACAGAAAAATTGTCAGGAGAAATATTAGAAAAAATATCTGCAATATAACTAGGTGTTAAATTTTTATTTTGATACAATTTTTCTAATATGTCAGGTAATTTATTTAATTGTGTAGTTTGTTCTTGTTCTAATTTTGTTATTAATTCTTCAACTTCTGTTGCTGATATTTTTCCTTCATTAATTTTTCTATAAATATCAGTTGGAATACTAATATCTTCAGGATTAAATTTTTTCGCAACTTGCACATATTTTTCTGTTAAAATACTTATTTCGTTATCACTAATTGTTTTATTTTTAGCAAGTCGTTCTATAAAACTACTAACAGGAATGTCATCAAGTTTGTTAAGAACAGTTAATTTAGAAATGATGCTATTATCTAACTGACGTCCATTTTGTTCAAACAAATTAATTATTGGTTCTATTTCATCAATAGAAGAATGATTTAAGCTATTAATAATAGCACTTGTACGTTTTGCATTTTCTGGTTTTGTAGTTCTTATAAGTTTTAATACTTCATTGATATTTTGTTCGTCTAAATTGTCAATAACCTCTATATACAAACTTTGTGCTTCGGGATTATTTAATTTTGCTATTTCATCTAAATATTTTGTTGCAATTTCAGGGTTTAAGCTTTTGATATTTGGTAATACTGTATCTTTTGATGCAAAACCAAGAATTCTTTCAGCAACAGCTTGATTTTTTTGAGTAACTCCTTTTATAAAATCTGGTAATTGATTTAATTTAACATTTCGTTTTATAAGAGCTTGTTTAGCGAATTCATAATTATCAGGGGTTAAGCCTAATAAAATTTGTGAAATATTAAAATTTTCCATTTCATTTTTGCCAAGTTGGAAATCAGGATTTTTTAAAAGTTCGTTAATGAAATTTTTTCTTAATTGAAAGGTTTGTAATCCTTCTTTGCTCATTCCTTCAAAAGCGTATACATTATGTAAGATAGAATTTATACCATCTGTATTTTCTCCTGCCCTTTCAAGAAGTTTTAATGCAATATCAGAGTTGCTTTTATTTGTGATACCCATAATGTATATCATTTCTTGAGTTTTTACATTACCTTTATTACCAATTGCTTTTAAGACCTTAGCATTATCTTTTGTCAAATGTGTTGCTGGTACATCAGCTAAAATCTTACTATCAAAATTTTTATCTTTAAGAAATTGTTTTAATATTGAAACATTATCTTTCTTTATTAAATGAGAAATATATGAAAATTCTTCATCTGTAATATTTTTATCATTCAATAATTTAATATAAGAATTTTTATTTTCTTTTGTAATGTCGCTCAATATACCTTTTTTAACTAAATCTTTGCGTTTAGTTAATGCCTCTACTACTTTTTTATCAGTAATCAATTCTAGTTTTTGAATATTTTCTGGATTATGTTGTGTTAAATATTTTATATCTCCTTGAGAAAATCCATATCGTTCAAATCTTTTTAAATATTTTTGTATAGAAGTAAAACTTTCAGGTTCAACCTCTTTTAAAAGTTGTGTTAAATTTTGAACGTTAGTTGAAAATTCTTGAGTAACTTTTTTTATAGTAGAATTACTTAAATGAGAAGTTTCAACAGTTTTTTTTATTGCAGGTGTGATACTTTTAATAAAAGACATAAACTTATCCTCTTATCCTCTAATATTCCCTATGTTTATATAAAGTAATTTAATTAGATATAATTGTCTTTTTGTTACATGTATTTACATTGTATAAATAATTATTTATATTATTTATTGCATCAAAAAGGTGGAGTTTATCTCCACCTTTTTGATGTCATACATACTACCTTTTTTAGAATTAATCTAAGATAAATTTATCTGTGATGTGAACAACTTTTTCTAAATCTTTGAATACTTTATCACCTGCAACTTTGAATAATTTAGAGTTTTTAGCATCTTCATTTGCCGCAAATGCGATTGGAGTAAAGCTTTGTTCAATATTTACATTAATACCTTTTGCTCTTAAGTTGTTCATATTTTTAGAAGATTCTTGACCGTAAATTGCACTCATTGGATTGAAAACAATCTTATCTACATTGTAAGCATTATCTAAGATAGCTTTGATATTGTTTCTGTATAAGTTTGATTGAGTTAAATCGATGTATAAATATTTACCGTTACCAAATTCTGTTGTACCTGCATATGTGTTATAGATTTCAGCATAGTCAAATTTGTTATTAGGAGCGTTTACAATTGCTAATTTATCAGCTGAACAGTTGTTTACTGAGATATTACGAGCATTGTTAATTGCTAATGTACCGTTTTTAACTTCTACATTGTGAACAATTGCATTTGATTTTGTATTAACTGTAATATCTTTGTCTGCGATTGTAACACCTTTAAAGTCGATATTATTGTTAGCTTTTGCAGTAAGTGTTCCTGTGATTGAATTGTTATTGTTGAAAGTGATTCCACCTTTAGAATCCATTTTTACATTACCTGCATAGATAACATCAGTTGATGAAATTTCGTTTGCATTAAGGTTGATGTTCTTACCGTTAATAGTTGATTCAATAACATTCAAGCTACCATTAGCATTTATATTTACATTTTCTGCAACTAACTTGATATTGTTTCTATCAATTGTCAAATCACCGGATTTGTTAAGGGTTACATTTTTTTTACCGTTTGCTTGAATATTGTTACAAGTCATATCATTGATTGTAATATCTTTAGCTGAATCAGCTTTGAATTGATTAGCTACTGATGAACCTTTTGCGAAAGTCAAATTGTTGCTGCTTTTAAATGTTGCATTGTTGCTAGCATTTACCAAAATTTCGCCTTGATAGTTTGAGTTTGTAGAGTTTACTTCTTCACCTTTGAATTTCGCTACAATATTAGTTCCAATATCTTTTGCTTTTGCGGTTACATTTTCTGCAACGATTTTACTTTGAGCAACAACATTAATTGCATTTGTTACTATATTATTTAGAGTTACGTTTTTACCTTCAAATTTTGTTGAATTAGCAGTGCCAAAACCAACATTATTACTGTTTGCAATTAAATCACCGTCTGTTTTGAATGATAATTCATCTGTTGAGTGTAATTTATATTTA
>CAKUVB010000111.1 GCA_934693215.1 uncultured Candidatus Melainabacteria bacterium | reverse complement strand
ACCTCTAGCAGATAATCTATCAGCTTGAGCTAATATAATATTATCTATTACATCATCATTCATTTTGCGAATATATCGCATATAAATCTTATCTGTTACTTCTTCACTTGAAACAACTTGAGATGGATAAATATGATTTTTTATCATACTTGTAATGTATTCAATTTGTTTTTTAGAAAATTTATTCTTTTTCAGAATTTCTTTTGCCATTTTAGAACCAACATCGTCATGCTTGATAAACCGATGCCTATCACCTTCAATAGTCCATGTTGAGTATTTACCTATATCATGAAAAAATCCCGCAAACTTTAAATATGCTAATCTTGAGAATCCTCCAAAATCAACTTTATCAAGATGTGATTTTATTTCATCTGAACTATTTTCATAAAGTTTTTGTATTTGATTAACTGTTTCTACGGAATGTTCATACAAACCCAAATGATGATGAGTATTTGACGGAACTTTTTTTACGTTTTTAAATTCAGGATACAAAAGTTCAATAATATCACTCGCCATCAATAAAACTTGAGCAGTATATTTACCCTGAAAGAGTTTTAATATCTCATAATTAATTCTTTCTTTTGCAGGTTTAAGTATCAAATCTTTGTTTCGATTTATCTGCTCTAAAGTATTTCTTTCAATATCAAACCCTAATGTAGCAGCAAATCTAAAAGCTCTTAGAATTCTTAAAGGGTCATCAACCAAATTATCCTCAGAAATACTCCTTATAACCTTGTTTTTGATATCATCTTGTCCATTATTAATATCAATAATCTCATTTGTTTTAAGATTAATCGCTATTGAATTAATAGTAAAATCTCTACGCCTTAAATCTTTTTCTAGCGAGCCTTCTATTGGTTCAGTTATATCTACATAATTAATTTTGTCTTTTAAAACCACTCTATAAATCTTATTTTCACTATCAAGGGTAATAAAAGTAGCATCATTTTTTTTAGCAAATTCTATCGCAAATTTTTCTGCATTATTAACTAAAATATCTTTGTCACAAGTTGTTTTACCTAAAAAGTAATCCCTTACTACTCCACCAACTAAATATATATCCTCATTACTTTCTTTTAACAAATCTAAAACAACATCATTAGATAGATTCATATACAATATTTCCTATAGTTACTATAACTGCAGTTTCGGCTTTTAATATCAAATCTCCTAATGACAGTCTAGGGATTGAATGGGTCTTAAAATATCCGAATTCTTTATCTGAAAAACCACCTTCCGGACCAATAATTACAAGAACATCTTCTCTTTCTTTTATCTGATTTTCTTTTAAATATTCTTTCAATGTCTTCTCAGTATCTCTTTCACAAAGTGCAATAACCTTATTAAACTTTCTACAACGCACAACTTCATCTAATGAACTTAGAGGAAAACAAGTTGGAATATTTGCTCTTTCGCATTGTTTTGATGCCGCATACATTGTATTTTGCCACTTTTCAATCTTGTTTTCTATTACATTCTTTTTTAACACACAGTTATCTGTATATATTGGATAAACCCCAGCAACACCAAGCTCTGTTGCCTTCTCCATTATTGTAACTTGAGCATCACTTCTTAATGGAGATTGTGCAAGATACAAATTATATTTTAGTTTTCTGCCAGATTTATGCGATTCAATAATTTCTGTTTTAATAGAATCTTTTGAGATGTATTTTATTTCTGTTTTATACTCAATCTCATTTTCATCTATTAGCAAAAGAGTTTCCCCAACAGAACTCCTCAAGGATTTAACTATATGCTGATAATTAGCATCATCAGATATCGTTATTATTTTATTATCTATATCTTTAGAATTTATAAAAAAATGTGGCATTATTATTTCCTTGTTATTATTGAAGTTACATAATTTCCTTTAAAATACTTGTTTGCAACCTCTACTATATCAGAAACAGTAACAGAGTTTATAAGGTTTGTATACTTATCTATAAAATCATACCCTCTACCAGAGGTTTCAAACCACCCTATAGTTGCAGCCTTATCACTATTCGTTTCTAATGCTATTACAAACTCACCTAGCAATCTATCCTTTGCTTCTTTTAACTCTTTATCACTAACAAACTGTGTTTTTAACTTGTTTATCTCGTTTAACATCTTTTCTTTAGCCTTCTCTAAAGTGTTAGGATTTGTACCAACATAAACATTAAAAGCACCTGCCAAAATATTAGGTTTATACGATGTTCCAACTTGATATGCTAAACCTTCTTGTTCTCGCACACTTCTAAACAATCTGGAACTCATGCCTGAACCTAAGATAGTATTAATAACCTCTAAAGTTGCATAATCCTTTGTATTACATACCCCGTCAGTTTGCCAACCAAGGATTACCCAAGCCGTTTGTTGTTTATCTATTTTTTTTATTTTTTGAGAATATGCAGTTATTTTAGGTATTGAATATTTTGCATAATTGAATTTACCTTGTTTTTTATCAACAAACATGTTTCCAAAACTATTGATAAGTTTATTTTTATCAACATTTCCATTCACAGATATTACAATATTTTCAGGATTCAATATAGATGCTTGATAAAGTTTTATATCTTCTCTTGTTACATTAGGAATAGATTTTTCCATAAGAGTATAAGAGGTTGAATATACTGAATCCTTATAAATTTGAGATTTATAACCGTCTATAGCAAGATTTAGTGGATTATCTTTACTTTGTCTAATCTTATTAAGAGTTAGTGTTCGGTCTTTTTCAATTTCTATATCATCAAAAGTAGAATTATTTAACATATCGTCAAGCAATTCTAGAGCTGTTTCAACCTGATTTTTTGTCGTTTGCACAGATATATTGAAGGTATCAGCAGAAGGGGTAAAAGACATATTTATACCATTTTCTTCAAGAGCTTTAGCCAATTCTATTGCTGAATACTTTTCTGTACCCTTCATTAATAAATCTGCAAATAATGTTGAAGTTCCTCTTATTGGCTCTAAAAACTTACCACCTTTCATTTGAATTGAAATAGCTACAATATCGTTATACACATTATCAGTAAGTAATAATGTTGCATTATTATCAAGTTTATATTTTGTAGTTGTATTATTTGAAGATATCAAATCTGCAGTATGAGTTGATTTATTATTCAAAGATGCAATACTGTCTTTACGTTCAGGCAAAATTGTTGAAATTGCACTATTATTCTTAGTCAAATATTTATTTGCAACTCGCTTTATATCATTTGCAGTAACTTTATTTATTTTATTTAGATATGAATTGTAATAATCACTATTTCCTGTCAATGTTATGACATACCCTAATTCTTGTGCGATATTTGAAACAGATTCTCTTGAATAATATGTATCAGATTCTATTATTTTTTTTGCTATTTTCAAATCTGCATCACTTACCCCAAACCCTTTAATTTTAGTAATTTCTGTAAAAATAGCATTTTCTACCTTTTGAGCATTATGCGGTAAAAAGTTTGCATTTATTATAAAAATACCATCATCTTTCATTGTAGAATTCCCCGCTGATATAGAATTTACAAGCTGTTTTTGTTCTTTCAAAGATTGATAAAGTCTTGATGACCTTCCGTTCCCGAGTATTGTCGCTAACACATCAAGGGCATAAGTATCATTAGATGAGATATCTGCATCTCTAAACCCAATCATCATATATCCTGTTTGTGTTGGCATATATGAAACATTTCTTTTTTGAGAAGATAGCATTTTTTCTTTTTTATATTTAGGATTACTGATTTTTTGATATGGTTTATTGAAGTCTTTTTTTATTTCAGCCAACGCATGCTGAGGGTCAACATCACCTACAATTATTGTTGTCATGTTAGAAGGTGCATAGTGTTGTTTATAATAATTAAGAATTTCTTCTCTGCTCACATTCTCTACTACTTTTGCAGAACCAATAACTTTTCTTTTATATGGGTGAGTTGAATATAAAAGATTGTTCAAATTTTCATAACAAATATTCACAGGAGAATTCGCATCTTTTGCAATTTCTTCTAATACAACTTTTCTTTCTTTTTCCATTTCTTTTCTAGGAACTTGAGGGTGCAAAAGCATATCTGCATGAAGTTCTAAAGCTTTATCAAAATATTTTGAAGATATTGTTATGTAATAATGCGTAAAATCTTTACTAGTAGCAGCATTTGTTATAGCACCTTTTGACTCAAGAATTTTATCAAAATCTCCTGTTGGGTGAGTTTCTGTACCTTTAAAGAAAAGATGCTCTAAGAAATGAGAAATACCACTATTTGAATCATCTTCGTTTATAGAACCTGTTTTTATCCAAGTATCTATGGTAACAATTGGATTATTCTTAACTTGCTCAATTACTACAGTTTGTCCGTTGTCTAACTTGTATGTATAAATATTCTGAGCAAACGAAATATTACCTACAAATAAACATATCAATATCAATAAAACTCTTTGCATAAAAACGACTCCATAAAATTAATTCAATTAATATCATAGAGTCATAATTTTATTAAATCAAGTTTTTAATTTTTAAGTATGTTGATTGAATATGTGACGAATTTAGTATTCTTGAACGAACTCTGCACCGTCATCAATTTTTGTTTTTACTTTTTTTAGATTTCCTTCTCCATCATAAATAAAATCGGAAATAGCAGTATAATCACCAATACCGTAATTTGAACGATAAATTTCTCTTATAGGTTGACCTTGTTTGTTATAAAAAATTTTAGATTTCAACTTGCCATCATTATGAAGAAAACCGACTTGTACTTGTTTGTTATTATCATCAAATTTTTGAATATATACATTTCTGTTGTATTTATTTTGTATTTTTGGTTGAAATTTTAAGTTCTCAATTTCTGACTCTATCACATTATTTACATTATATCTTTTAGCAACAATTGTATTTGTAGAATATTTTTGTGAATTATTTGTCATAACTTATTTCCCCGAAAACTTACTATTAAAACTTAATCCCTATATTCTTATAAAGTATATTTATACAAAAAAATTGCCCTGAATACTACAATAAGTTAAGTATTGTTAATTTATGTAACAAAAATATCTAATGTATGCAATTTTTATATACAAAAATACTTTGTATAAATGTAAGCAATCAATAAATAATTTGAAAGCTTAAAACAAAGATTTCATACATAACCTACACACACTAACCTTCTACACACGAGGAATTACACAAAAAATTCCAACCTCTCTTTTTCGAGAGGTTTTTTTTATGGAATTTTAAGAATATTGTTTAATCTAAGATAAAACTCTCTCAATATTTATGCACTAAGCTAGTTACAAAAAATAAAAACTATGCTAAAATACTCTTATAATTTAGGAGATGAGTTTATGAAAAAAATATTAAATATATTATTTGTGTTAGCCATATCTGTAACAACATTGAGCTTAACAGATTTGTCATTTGCAGGAACAACACCAGCAACTGTACAAAAAACACCTGTAGCCACTACACAATCTCTACCTACAGTAATGGTAAAGCCATTGGACTTGGTTGCAAATCCTTCTCAATATATGAGAAAACATGTTGTTATGACATCTAAGTTCGCAAAGTTCTCAACTCTTGGACTTGATTACAAAAGAGCAATGAGAAGCTCTGATGATTATATTTCTTTTATGTTCTTGAGAGAAGATGCTGTTAATAACATACCTCTATCAGAATTAAAAATATTTCTTAAAAGAAATGTAGCTGAAAAATTACCTGATATAGACGAAGGCGACACAGTTAAAGTAACGGGAACAGTATTCTCAAACGCATTAGGAGATGCTTGGGTAGATGCTGATTCTATAACTATTGTTAACAAAATAAAAAAAGAAAATTCAAAGAAATAGGAATTAAAAATAATGGCAAAAGAAAAAGATAATAAAACAAATAAAGATATATTCTTGGCGATA
>CAKUVB010000110.1 GCA_934693215.1 uncultured Candidatus Melainabacteria bacterium | reverse complement strand
TACGGAAACTGCATATAAAGTTTGCAATACAAAACGTATACCGAACTTGCTAAAAGCCAAAACCAAAAACGGTAGGTTAATTAAAAATATCAAAAGACCTAACTGAGTATGGGTCAAATAACTTAGCATCATTGCAACACCAATAACTCCTCCGTCAAAAATTTTATGCGGAAACATAAAAGACTCAAGAGCAAACGCAACAATAACTGCACCTATTGTAAGCCAAATTAATTGAACTATTACCTCTTTTACAAGTTCTTTTTTTGATTTTGACTTAACTTCTTCTACCTTTTTAAATAATCCCATTAGACTTTATCCTCTTTTTTCTTAACAGAATTATTGTGTATTAATTTGTTAAAACTATCAAATCCAAAAAGATTATTTTGAGTAGACGATTTTTCAGAACCTTCAACACCTAAGATTGATTCTAAATCGTTTTTAAATGTAGTCAAATCTTCGTATTTCTTCAATGTTCCGTCCATACATAAAGAAACGTCACCGGTTTCTTCGGATACAACTAAACAAGCACAATCACTAACTTCTGACAAACCAATTGCGGCTCTATGTCTCGTTCCATATTTCCAACTTAATTTAGGATCTTCTGTCAACGGTAACAACACACCCGCAGAAAGTATTTTGTTATTCTTTATAACAACAGCTCCGTCATGCAACGGTGTATTTGTATGGAATATTGTTAATATTAATTCTGTGGAAACATCTGCATTTAATTTTGTTCCAACATCAGAATATGCCGATGGGCTATATTCGTTTTGGAATACAATCAATGCACCTGTTTTTGTTTTTGTTAAATATTTTACTGCCTCTACGATTTCTTTAATAACATCTATATTATCATCTTGAACAGATTGATGATTTCTCATTCCAAATAAAGTTTTACTGATATATCCGGGTTGACCCAAATATCCTAAGAAACGTCTTAACTCAGGTTGAAAGATTACAATCAAGCTCAACGAAATCAAAGTAACTAAAGATTTTAAAAACATTCCTAAAATATTTAGATTTAGAATATTTAAAACCTCTGCAAATATCCATGTGAATACAAGAAACATTATTCCACGTACAAGCTTTTCTGCCGGAGTATGTTGTATAAATCGTTTATAAAAAGTCAAAACAATACCTGCAATAATAGCGAGTTCAACAATATTCACCCAATCAAGTGAAAAATGTAAATTTGTTATCTGGTTTTGTACAGGTATAAAGATTTTTTCTATCATTATGCTAACCTATCAGGAATTACATCATGTGACACTAAATCTTCTAATGTCTCTCTATATACAATAATATCAGATTGGCAATTATTTACAAGTACCATTGCAGGTTTTACAGCCCTATTATAATTACTTGCCATAGAATAATTATATGCACCTGTATTATAGACACAGAGAACATCTCCAGCTTCTAGGACAGGAAGTTCTATTCCATTTATCAAAATATCTCCTGATTCGCAAAATTTACCCGCAATCGTAACAACCTCTGTATCTCTTTCAGAATGTGAAGTTACAAGTTCTGCTAAATATTCTGCTTGATACATGCTTGGACGTGGATTATCTGCCATTCCTCCATCAACAGAAATATATTTTGTCATGTTAGGAACTTGTTTTGAACTGCCTACAGTATACAAAGTCACCCCAGATGTAGAAATAATACTTCTTCCAGGCTCTAAATATATCGTAGGTTTATTTATTTTATACTTTTCTATATTCTCAGTTAAAGATTTTATTATTACATCTGCAATTTCTTGAACTGATGGCGGATTATCACTTTCTACATACTTGACTCCTAAACCTCCACCAATATTCATTTCATCTAGTTTTATACCAAATTTTTCATCTATCCTTGCGACTTCTTTTACTAAAACCTCTACCTCATCATAATAACATTTTGTTTCAAATATTTGAGAACCTATATGAGCATGCAGTCCTCTTATAATTATATTTTTATCAACATTCAAAATATGTTCAATTATTGAATCTATTTGAGATAAATCAAATCCAAATTTACAGTCTAATTGTCCTGTTTGAATATATTTATGTGTATGACATTCTATTCCGGGAGTTATTCTTAATAGAGCATTTACAGTTTTATTGTATTTTTTAGAAATTTCTGAGATTAATTTCACCTCATAAAAATTATCAATAGAAAATCTGCCAACACCATATTTTATTGCTAGTTCAATTTCTTCAGGAGTTTTATTATTACCATTAAACAAAACCTTTGACATATCAATACCGGCTTTATATAACGTATAAATTTCGCCACCGGAAACTACATCAAAACCAAACCCTTCACTTGCAATTATTTTTGAAACTGCTGAATTACACAAAGCTTTTGATGCATACATCATATTTGTTTTTTTATATTTAGAAAAAGCTTTTTTATAATCTTGGCAAATACTTCTTATAGTTTGTTCATCAATAACGTATAAAGGTGTTCCATATTTTTGAGCCAAATCTACCATATCGCACCCACCGATTGTTAAATTTTTCTCTCTTTTTAAGGTTATAGGTTTCAATAATTGGTTTGTACTCATATAAGATTTACCTCTCTAACTCTCTCATTATCTAGTTTATAGGAAATATAAAATAATGTACAGTAGTAATTTTTTATTTGTTTTATTAATTTTTGTAACAAAATCAAAAAATTTAGTCAATTTTTGATATTCATATTTCTTTGAAGGGCATAACAGAAAGGGAAAAATATGTCATATACTCCAATTTTTAACTCGTCAATTCCTTCACCCGAATATTATCAAAACTATATGAGTACAGATAAATCAAAGAAAGAAGCAACCCCTGATACTTCTATCGCAGGTTTTGAAACCCCACAAAAGAAACATAAAACAAGAGATATGCTAATTGGCTCTTTAATAGCATTAGCATCTATCGCAACAGTTCCTTTTATGGTCGAAGGAAACTCAAACGATTCGCAATTCTCAAACACATACCCCAATACAGAAGTAACACTTAACGAAGAAGTAAGTTATGAAGAATCACCTACTAATTTGATAAATTATGATTCTACAGAAGGACTAACTCCTGGTCAAAGAGAATCAATAGATATTTTAGTTGCAAGCAAGTTAAACGGAATAGATCCTGAAAACAAAGAACTTTTGAACAAACAAATTAAATCTATCCAACTCATGGTAGATAAACTCTCTGCAAAATATAAGGATAAAACTATTACAGAAGATGATAAAATCCGAATGGAAATGAAAATAAAATATATAACAGATGATGAGCTCCTTGACAGAGTTAATTTCACAGAACTGTCAAAATATCAGCATGATTTAACAGTATTAAAAGCATTAATTGCAGGTTCTAGGGAAAGAATACCTAGAAATAGCTCAGATGCTCAAGAAGAATTTGATAAACAAGTAGAAAACGCACAAAAACTTGTTAATGACATTACAACAAAATACAAAAAAAGAGCAAAAGTCGCAGGTAATATTGATGGAGACACCTCTTTTTCATTAAAAGAACTACTTTATACGTTAAATTTAAGTAGCCTTAATGGACTTTCTGAAGAAGAACAGATAAATATTCTTAGAGGTGCTCTTTCAAACTACAAAACACAATATTTCAGTGCCAATGATGACGAAGAAATAAAACGTAGCAACGAGCAAATTACCAAAGTTATTCAAGAAGCACAAGATAAAATTGACTCTCAAGCAGATGCTCATAAGAGATTCAATATCTCTAGAAACCACTAGATTATAGATAGCATTTAGCCTGTTGTCCGGCAACTCCTGCATATAATTCAACATATTGTTTTGCAGGGCTTGCATCTATTTTGGTTAACAAAACTTCTTCGATTTGGAAGAATCCAACATCACCAGACATTTCAATATCAATTCTTATCGGTCTTCTTTCTCCATGGTGAATACCTATACGATTAATGGCATTTGCAGAATATTTATGAATATCACCAACTTTTGGGGTTTTATTTATAGATAGAGGTATTCTTGCTCTACCTTTTGTCATATCACAACCATCAGCAATTAGAATAATACCGGCTTCTATAGAATTAATTTTATGTGAAGACATGTGACCCACGATAGCTTCTGTTGCCATGGCTCTAATAACAACTCTTTTATGCAAATCATCAGCAAAGAAGTGCTGCAAAGTTCTTTCTATCAATGGTTGAGCAAGAATTACAGACATATCTTCATGACCTTGACGTCCTATAGACATACCTAAATCATGCATTAGACCTGCAATTATAACTGCAGACATACTATCTTCAAAAGTTCCAACTTCTTCTTCTTCAAGAGAAGTTTTTATCCCTGATTCATGAAGGATTTTTAACATCTTTATAGCATTACCAACTACCTGACGCATGTGAACAGGACCATGGTCATTGTATCCTAATCGTTTGATAGAAACATTATTTGCATATTCTTGTAACTCTTGTAGTTCCGCATCATTAACAAGATATTTAGCCAATTCCAAACATTGTGGATATTTTTTTAAACGTTCTAATAATTTTGATTCTGTAACTTGTTCTTTTACTGATTTCATATTTCACCTTTTTATTAATTTTATATAGCAAAAAATGATTTTTAGCAAATAAAGAAAGAATTTGTTATTGCCTGTAACAAATAGCTATGGTAGTGAAACGTAAATAAAAGCTTCTGTACATTTATCTCTTTGCCAATATAAAAGTGCTGACATTATTATGTAACGTTTGCTTAATACTCCATAAAATTTAAGCAATTTTCAAAAAGGAGAATACTTAATAGGCTTGTAGTAGTGATAGTAGGTGATAAAAATGGGATATTTTCATGAATTATCTGTAGAATGTTTTGGTATTGGAGGACGACAAATGTTAAAAAGAGTCATTGGGTTAAATCCAAAACCAAAAGCCTATAGTGAATATAAAAAAATAATTAAGGACTATGGGGAAAAAATCAATACAACATCATGCACCAAAATCGATATTGTAAAAACTTATGAAGAAGTTGCAGCCTCACATGGATTTAAACGTGAAGCTTTAGAAACATTACAATCTGCAGAATTTATGGAACAATTCCAAAAAATGCTCATCTCAAAAGGTTATAAAAAACCAAAAGAACTCGTATTTTTTGAATATAGAATTCCAAGTGGTTCTGGTCTTGCAGGTGAAGCCTTTAATAATTCAATGATATATAACCCTAGATGTATAAAAACCATTGATTTTAGAGTTCCTATTCATGAACAAGGACATTTAATGCACAAAAAGTTAGGCATTTTAGCTTTTAACTATGACCATTATCAACAACAAATAGGTAAATTCTTACATAAAATTGGACTATTTAAAGGAAAAACCTTTAATCATTTAAACAAAAAAGAACAAGAAATATTAGCAAAAGATTTACAACGAGCTTGGAATGAAGGCTGTTTTTCACATAATCCGGCAAGAGAAAATATTAAAGAATTTTTATCATTATGTAAAGGTGATTCTGAAAAAGCAAAACAGAAAAAACGATTAAACAAACTATTTAAAGACTTCCGAAAAGACCCCGTTAAATTTTATATGCCTAATATGCTTTTTAATAGATTAGAATTTGTTGCAGATTACTTCCATTTAGCCGCAAGAGGTTTTAAATTTTCACCAGAAATCACAGCCAAGTATAAAAAATGGGGCGGTCCTGAAATAAAAGAAATTATTACAAAAGAAGACTTGAATAACCTTGAGAAATCACGCAAAAAAATCTCTGAAAAAACTTTATCCGATTATGGATATACAATGAGTGAATAAATTTTAACTAAAAAAGGGTTTTAGCTAGTTGCTAAAACCCTTTAAAATAAATGGTTGCGGGAGCTGGATTTGAACCAACGACCTTCGGGTTATGAGCCCGACGAGCTACCAGACTGCTCCATCCCGC
>CAKUVB010000109.1 GCA_934693215.1 uncultured Candidatus Melainabacteria bacterium | reverse complement strand
GTTCATAGATTTAACCTATCAGATTGTGCAATGATTAAAGATAATCATGTTAAATTTGCGGGCTCGTTAAGCAACGCAATAAATATACTTAAAAAATCAATTTCACATGCTCATAAAATCGAGGTTGAATGTGATACATTAGCACAGGTTGAGGAGGCTCTTAACTGTGGTGTTGATATCATCATGCTTGACAATATGACAACAGATGAAATGAAAACAGCGATTGAAAAAATCAATGGAGCTGCAATTGTTGAGGCAAGCGGAAATGTTAATCTTACAACATTGAGAGAAATTGCATCTACAGGTGTAGATATAATTTCATCAAGTGCAATTGTTGCTAAAGCACCTACATTAGATTTAGGTTTGGATTAACCTTTAGTATTTAATTTAGATGCAGAGTTATAAGCATTTTTTTCTGCTTGATACTTTTTAATTTGATAATCGTCAGGAGTTGTTTCGATTTTGTTGCTAGGAACAGCTCCGCCACCAACAATCTTAGCTGTTTTGTTGTCATTGTATGTTGCGTTTTCATATCTTAAAATGTTGAACAAATTGTATACAACAGAAACTTTTGTGCTTACATTTCCATCTTTTCCTAATGAAGTAATATAACCTTTAATCTTATGTTTTGTAGTCTCATTAGTACATTTGCCTGATTTTAATAATTCTTTGGCATTTTCAATCAAAGCTTTTGATATGTCATCATAGTTGTTCTTGATTAGAGCATTCCACAGACCACCGGCTTTGAATTTAGGATTACTGATGTATGTTCCTAAAACGTGTAGGACATTATCTTTATTAACCCCAGATGTGTCAACTTTGAATCCAGATTTAGATGTGGCATTTGAGATTTGATTTGCCCAGTTATCAGAAATAGCCTTGCCTTTTGATTCTTGTTCATCATAGATTTTGTGGCTGATTTCTCTTATAACTTTAGTAAGTTTCTTTTGGTCAAAAGTTGCAATAATTGCTTTTAATTTTGCTAAACCTGTTTTATAGTTACCGTTCATATCTTTGATAACTTTGTTTATTTTATCGTCATAAGATTTGTCTACTTCTTCGCCATAAGCTTTGATTAGAGCAACGGCTTTATTAAAGTTTGCTTTTTCAGAATTTTCCGAATAATCAACATTTTGACCACTTACTGAAACACCTGAACCAGGGGTGAGGGAAAAGTCCCAATTAGTGTTTATTTTGTCCCAAGAAGGTAAATTTGTTTTGATAGAATTATCTGTAAAATTGAATTTGAATTGGTTGCTGTCCCAAGCTGTATTAAATGGGTTGCCAACATTCATACCGTTCATAAAACTGTTTTCCAGATATGCACTTAAGCCTACATTCATTGAATTTAGGATTGAATCGTTGTACAAGCTATCTACTGAACCGTCTAACAATGTAGAACCTAAAACAGTTGCAAAGTCTGATGGGCTAGAAGATGCACCGAAATTTGAATAATGAGGATAAAACTTCATATTGTATCCTGCATCTTGATTGATATAGTTGTTTGCAGAATCTAAGCTAGCACTAAGCCGACGAAGAATTTCATCGCCACCAGTTGTTGGATCTGTTAAAGCTGCTTGTGTATAAGCACCGAATGCATCAATACCGTAACTCATAGTTTTGTTCCTCTATTAATTCCCGTACCATGATAAAGTTTTTTTCTTTTCAAGAATTGCCTTTTTAGAACAGAATTGTAAAGAATTTGTTACAAACTGACATAAATGAGGTAGTTATTAGTGGATAGAATAAAAAAATATTAATTTTATATACTTTTTATAAAAAGAGATATCGTTTGCTTTTAGTTGTTTTTGTACTATAGTTATGGTGTATTATTAAATAAATTTTGCTTTTTTAAAAGGAGGAAGCTTAATATGGAAACATACGGAATTGAGAAATTAGGTATTCTTGAACCAAAAGCTGTATATCGTAACTTGAGTCCAGCTCAATTAACAGAAGCTGCATTACGTTTAGGTGAAGGTTCATTAAGTAATACTGGTGCATTAGTTGTTACAACTGGTAAATACACAGGTCGTTCACCTAAGGATAAATTTATCGTTGATACTGAAGGTGTTCATGATGAAATCGCTTGGGGTAAAGTAAACCGTCCAATCAGCAGAGAAAAATTCAACTCTATCAAAGGAAAAATTGCTGCATACTTACAAAATCGTGAAGTATTCATTTTTGATGGTTATGCAGGTGCAGATAAAACTTATACTCAAAAGTTCAGAGTTGTTAACGAACTTGCTAGTCAAAACTTATTCATTCATGAATTGTTAATTCGTCCAACTGCGGAAGAATTAGCTAACTATGGTGAACCTGATTACACAATTCTTTGTGCTCCAGGTTTCAAATGTGATCCTGAAGTAGACGGTGTAAATTCAGAAGCTTGTATAGCAATTGACTACGAAGCACATACAATTATTATTTGTGGTTCAAGATATTCAGGCGAAATCAAAAAATCTGTATTCGCTACAATGAACTACATTATGACTAAGAAAAATGTACTTCCTATGCACTGTTCAGCAAACATGGACCCAGAAACTCACGAAACTGCAGTATTCTTCGGTCTTTCAGGAACAGGTAAAACAACTCTTTCAGCAGACCCTTCTCGTAAGTTAATCGGTGATGATGAACACGGTTGGTCACCTGATGGTGTATTCAACTTTGAAGGTGGTTGCTATGCTAAATGTATCAACCTTTCTGCAGAAAACGAACCAGATATCTATAATGCTATCAAATTTGGTTCATTAGTAGAAAACGTAGTTATGAATCCTGAAACTCGTGAATTTGATTTCTATGATGGAAGTTTGACAGAAAACACACGTGTTGGTTATCCTATCAACTACATCAACAATGCTCAAATTCCTAGCAAAGGTGGTATTCCAAAAGTTGTTGTATTCTTAACAGCTGACGCATTTGGTGTTTTACCTCCAATTTCTAGATTGGATAAAAATGCAGCTATGTACCACTTTGTAACAGGTTTCACTTCAAAATTAGCTGGTACAGAACGTGGAGTAACAGAACCACAACCAACATTCTCAACATTGTTTGGTGAACCATTCATGCCAATGGACGCATCTGTATATGCTAAAATGCTTGGTGATAAATTAGAAAAATATGGTACACAAGTTTACTTAGTAAACACAGGTTGGGCTGGTGGCTCTGCAGCTGCAGGTGCTAAACGTATGAAACTTGCTTATACTCGTGCAATGGTTACAGCTGCATTAAACGGTTCATTCGATAATGTAGAATTCAAACACCACGATGTATTCAATGTTGATTATCCAACATCTTGTCCAAATGTACCTGATGAAAAATTAGATGCACGTGGAATGTGGGAAGATAAAGCAGCTTATGATGAACAAGCTAACAAACTTGCTCAAATGTTCTTAGACAACTTTGCTGCTAAATATCCAAACATGCCTGCTGAAATCGTTGCTGCAGGTCCAAAACCAAAAACTTGTGCAATGAACTAGTTTTTAGTTTAAATATACAAAAAGCCTTGTTTCTATTTTGTAGAAATGAGGCTTTTTTATTTGTAATTATGTTTGTTTTCTTGTCATTACGAGCGAAAGCGAAGTAATCCAGTTCCTTAAACTAACAAATAAAATTTCAATAACTTTCATGAATTGTAGATTTTGAAAATTAAATGAGTTCTGGATTGCCACGCCACTGCGTGGCTCACAATGACTTTGTTCAAGCCGACTCCGACAACACCGGCTCACGCTTCTTTATATATAATTTCTGACAGGTGTTGATTTGATACAGTTGTTTAAATATTCAAGTGTATTAATTTTTTCATTATATAGAAATTTCACAAAATTCAAGTACGACATATCTATTGAACTCAACAATACATTGATTTCAAAACCTTCTGAACAAAAAGGCTCGTAGTCATATATTACATAGTTGTTATACTTGCTTTTCCATTCTTTTTTTTCTATGTGACAATTATTTTCTTCTGCAACGTATTCAAACCAATCTATAATATCTCTACTTATATTTTTGAATTCTAAATATCTTTCTTGTATTTTTGTCATAACACTTATCTCCCACATATAAAATTGTAGATGATAACTTTTTATAAAAATCCCCATTTTGTCTAATATACAAGGTAATATTTGAATCTGAAAAATGGTTATTTCTTAACAAAATCATTTGAAATATTAAGAAATTTATATTTTAAATTTTTATTTTTGACTTTATAAAAACTATCATTAAAAACATTTCTGTAGAATAGAGGTGTATATGTTTTTAATGGATTTATTTAGAAAATGTCATACGTGTCAACATGAACATGTTTCTCCACAAGCAGAATTCAGCTATTGTCCAGATTGTGGTGAACTAATCGAAAATGAATGGTACATTGTAAGATGTGCTTGTTGTGGAATAAAAGAAAAAGCGATTATCAAGAATGGTGAAATCATGCCGGAAGCTAATTTTTGTCATAACTGTGGCGGGCATGAATATATTGTAGAAAAACTACCTAAAATAAACTTTATTGATATAAATTATGCAGTATTAGTTCAAAGAGTTGTTAAAGAGGACTCCAATGTTAAAGAATTTACCCAATGTTGGGCAGAAAAAAATGCGAACAAACAATTATTGCTGCAACAACTCCTATAATATCTGCAATAATCCCTGTTAACATTGCATACCTAACCTTCTTTATCCCTACAGAACCGAAATATACTGCAAGTACATAAAAAGTTGTTTCAGAACTCCCAACAATTACTGCACATAGTTTTGCCGCATAGCTATCAGGTCCAAAATGATGTGCAATATCAGAGAAAAGACCTAATGTTGCAGCACCTGATAAAGACCTAACAATCATTACGGGTAAAGCCTCTACAGGAATCATAAACTTATGTAATACAGGTGCTAAAACATGTGCAAGAGAATCAATTATTCCTGAAGCTCTTAACATTGAAACTCCAACGAGAATTGCAACAAGATATGGAATTATATTTATTGCAACTTTAAACCCGTCTTTTGCACCTTCTGTAAATTCTTCATAAATAGGAACTTTTTTTACTAACCCTAAGGTTAATATAACAAATAAAATTATTGGAATTGCCCAAAGAGAAATAGCATTAATCATTATTTACTACTCCTTTTTGTTTACTCCAAAAAACACTAAATATTTTTGCAACGATTATAGATGTCACAAAAGCGATTGATGTAACAATCATAGTCGGTGCAATAATTTCAGTTGGATTTTTTGCTCCTGCACCAACTAGAATTGCAATTACTGTTGCTGGCACTATTTGAAATCCTGCTGTACACATCGCCAAAAACATACACATCGCATTTGATGCTGATGATTTATCTTGATTTACATCTTGTAATTCTTCCATAACTTTTAAGCCGATAGGTGTTGCTGCGTTTGCCAATCCAAGTGCGTTTGCAGAAAAGCTCAAAGCTACATTTCCAAGAGCTGGTGAATCCTCAGGAATTTCGTTAAACAACCATTTTGTTATAGGTCGAATAAGTTTAGCAATTATTTGAACTAAACCTGATTTTTCAGCAATTCTCATCATACCAAGCCAAAAAGCCATTATTCCAATTAGCGAAAAAGCAACTTTTACGGAAAGTTCTGCACCTGTCAAAATAGAGTTTACTACATCAGGCAACTTGCCGTTTATAGCACCAAAAATTATTGATATTATTATTAAAAAATAAAAAATATAGTTCATATTAGAGTTGTTCTTTATTAATTGTTTAAGCTATGAATTGGAGCCGGAATACGTCCTGCTCTGTTTACGAAATTGGCAGATGAAAGCGAATTAACTTTTACGATAGGAGCTTCACCTAGCAATCCACCGTAAACAACAGAATCACCAATATCTTTTCCTACCGCTGGAATTACCCTAACTGCAGTTGTTTTTTTGTTAATCATACCGATAGCCATTTCATCAGCGATTATACCAGCAATAGTT
>CAKUVB010000108.1 GCA_934693215.1 uncultured Candidatus Melainabacteria bacterium | reverse complement strand
ACTCAAGAATTCACAGCAGCAGAAAATGCTTATAAGAAATTTAAAGAAGGTGATACATCTGCTGAAGCTTTAAAAGCTAAACAAGCAATGGAAAATTCAAAAAAAGTTGCTGATAAAGCTTACCAAGAATACTTAGATGTACAAAAAGCAAATAGAACAAACCAAGCTCTCCAATCAGCAGCATCAGGTGCAGATTATACAGGAGCATTTATTCCAAAAGCTGGTCAATTCTTCAAAACATTTAACAATCTATATGGTAAAGTTGATGTACCTTTTGTCGCAGGAAAACGAGTTCCATTTATACAATTATCAGTACCAAGAACTATTGGTAAAGCTCATACAATTGTTGCAACAAATGAATTGGTAAATCCTTCAGTAGGTGGTCCTTCTTTAGATGAAATGTTAATGCAAGAATTACAAAATGAACAAATGGCACAATATCAACAAGCAGGAACAGGAATTGCAACAGGAACAGATTATGCTCAATACCAACAAATGATGAATGAATATCAAGCAACTGTAAATGAAATCAATGCTTTAAGAGCCGCACAAGCACAAACTTACCCTCAAGCACAAGCTTATCCTCAAGAAGCTTATCCTCAACAAACAACCGGACAACCAAGAAACATAGGTATGGATATGCAAAATCTAGACTATATAATGAAAGCATACGGTATCACTGCATAAGTTCATAACAAAATAAAACCAAAAACCTCGTTCTTAAATATTTAAGAACGAGGTTTTATTATTGTAAATATTATTCGTTTTTTGTGTTTTCAAGTTGTTTTACTTTTTCTTGAAGTTCTAGGACTTCGTATTTCAATCTGTTTAGTTCACAAGTTACGGGGTCAGGAATTCTATTATGCATAAGTGTTCCGTCTGATGCTACAAATTTTTGATGAACAATTTTTCCGGGAATACCTACAACTGTTGAGTATTCAGGAACATCATTCACTACAACAGACCCTGCACCAATTCTTACATTGTTTTCAATAGTTATATTACCTAAAATCTTAGCTCCAGCACCAATAATAACATTGTTTCCTATTGTAGGGTGTCTTTTACCGGTTTCTTTTCCTGTTCCACCAAGAGTTACTTGCTGGTATATCAAAACATCATCTCCAATAACGGTAGTTTCACCAATAACAACACCTTCACCATGGTCTATAAAAAATCTGTTACCAATAGCTGCAGCAGGGTGAATTTCGATACCTGTAATTATTCTAGTTAGATATGAAATCAATCTAGGAATAAATGGCACATGCCAGTAATTAAGCTTATGAGCAATTCTATGCGATATCAAGGCTTGTAATCCGGGATAACAAAACAACACTTCAAAAATATTTTTTGCAGCCGGATCGTTATCATAAATAACTTTAATATCTTCTTTAATTTTATTTATCGCTCTAATTATCATAATTGTTTACTCAAAAAGTTCTGTAGATAAATATCTTTCACCAAAATCGCACATAATAGTTACGATTAGTTTGTCAGGGTTTTGTTTAGCAAGTTCTTTTGCTGCGTATAAATTAGCACCTGATGAAATTCCACACATTATACCCTTAGTCTTAGCAAGGTTTCTAGCTTCTTTTATGGCATCATCACCTTTTACAGTCATAACACCATCAAGCTCGCCTGATTTGTAAATATCTGTGATGAAATTTGCACCGATACCTTGAATTTTGTGAGGTCCTGCAACACCATTTGTAATCAAAGGACTTTCAAATGGTTCAACACCATATACCTTAGCTTTATCACCTAATCCTTTTTTAATACCAATTGCAGTACCGCCAGTCCCTATACCTGCAACAACAATATCGACTTTGCCATCGGTATCTTCAAGTATTTCTTTTGACGTTGTTTCGATATGAGCTTTTGGGTTAGACATATTAGAAAACTGCATTGGTATAAAAGAATTGGTATATTCTTTAGCTAATTCTTTTGCTTTTTCTACTGCACCTTGCATTCCCTTTTCTTTAGGAGTCAATACAAGTTCTGCTCCATAGCCTTTTATGAGTTTTTTGCGTTCTTCTGACATATTTTCAGGCATAACTATAACAATTTTTAACCCCATAACAGCACAACACATAGCAAGTCCAATACCAGTATTTCCGCTAGTTGGTTCAATTATTACAGTATTATTATTTATTTTGCCTGATTCTTTAGCATCTTTTAGCATATAATAAGATGCTCTATCTTTCACAGAATGAGAAGGATTTAAAAATTCAAGTTTTAAATAGATATTTTCATTATATTTGACTAAAGGTGTTTTACCTATCAATTCAATAACATTATTATAAACTTTCATTTTAGAATTTCCTTTTATTTTATTAATTTAGCAAATTTACGTTTGCCTGCTTGCAAAACAGCTTCTGAGTCAATATTAACAGTATAGTTTAGGTCTGAAATTTTATTTCCATCAATTTTGACTCCGCCACCTTGAATTAGACGTTTTGCTTCACCTTTACTTTGAACAAATTTCAAATCAAGTAACAAGTCAAGAATACCTTTACCGTTTTCTATAGTAACAGAAGGAATATCTTGTGGAATTCCCTTGTTGGATACAACATTGATAAACTCTTCTTGAGCTTTATCTGCATTTTCTTTTCCATGATATTCTTCAGTAATTGTATGAGCCAATTGAAGTTTTATGTTTCTAGGATTAACATTTCCTGATTCAAGTTGTTCTTCAATAGATTTTAAATCTTCAGGTGTAATATCTGTTAATAAGTCATAATATTTAGGAATTAATGTATCAGGAATACTCATCAATTTTCCAAACATATCATTAGCTGAATCAGTTAATGATATACAATGTTCAGGATATGTTTTAGACATTTTAACAAGTCCGTCAGTACCTTCAATCAAAGGAAGTAACATAACCATTTGAGGATATTTTTTGCCGTATGCTGCTTGAATATCACGTCCTAATAATGTATTAAATCTTTGGTCTGAACCTCCGAATTCAATATCTGCATCAATTGCTACAGAGTCGTAAGCTTGCATAAGCGGATAGAAAAATTCGTGGATTGATATTGGTTTTCCTTCTGCATATCGTTTTGCAAAGTCATCACGAGTCATCATTTGAGCAACAGTAACTTTACCAGCTAATTGAAGAAGCTCCATAAAGTTTAGTTTATGTAA
This sequence comes from uncultured Candidatus Melainabacteria bacterium, assembly GCA_934693215.1. GTDB lineage: Bacteria > Cyanobacteriota > Vampirovibrionia > Gastranaerophilales > Gastranaerophilaceae > UMGS1585. Next base: position 2,854 of record CAKUVB010000108.1, on the reverse strand, counting down.
CCAGTCTGCATTATTAACAACTTCTGCTTTTGATACGTCTAAAACCATAGCCATTTGTTCAAAATATGATTTGGCATTTTCTTCAACTTGTTCTTTTGTTAAAGCCGGTCTTGTTTCAGATTTACCTGAAGGGTCGCCAATCATAGCTGTAGCACCACCTACAATAAGTACAAGTTTATGACCAAGCTCTTGAAATTTTCTTAGCTTTCTCATTACAACAGTATGTCCCAAGTGTAAGTCCGGACGAGTTGGATCCATACCTAATTTAACTCTTAAAGGTGTGTTTGTATCATGTGCGTGTTGAAGTTTTACTGCTAATTCTTCAATCCCACCAGGTAATACTTCGGCATTCTTTGCCAAAATTTTAGCTTGCTCAATAAATTCTTGTCTTATTTCCACAATATTTCCCTCTTTTTAATATGCTACAATAACACAATAATAACATAAAAAGAAGTTTGCAAAAATGATTTGCAGTAAATAAATCTTTACAAACAAAAATCCCCTTCTGATGTAAACTAGAATAGTTATGAATAGAAGAGATTTGTTGGAAAAATGCTTAAATGAGCGAATTTTAATTCTTGATGGGGCTATGGGGACAATGCTCCAAAAATCACATTTGACAGAGGAAGATTATCGTGGAGAAAGATTCAAAAACCATAAATCAGAGCTGAAGGGAAACAATGAACTCCTTTCTATCACTCAACCTGAAATAATTAAAGATGTCCATAGAGCCTTTTTGAAGGCTGGTGCAGATATTATTGAATCAAACACTTTTTCTGCGAATTCAATATCACAAAAAGATTATGACCTATCTGATTATGTTAAGGAATTAAATGTTCAATCAGTAAAAATAGCAAAAGAAGTTGCAGAAGAGTATTCAACACCAGAAAAACCCAGATTTGTCGCAGCATCTATTGGACCAACAAATAAAACGGCATCTATTTCCCCTGATGTTATGAATCCTGCATATAGAGATGTTACGTTTGATGAGTTGGTAGCTGCGTATAAAGAACAGGTTGAAATTCTTGCAGATTGTGATGTAGATATATTTCTTATTGAAACAATTTTTGATACTCTTAATGCAAAAGCCGCTATATATGCAATAAAACAAGTATTACAAGAAAAAAATAAAGATATACCAATAATGCTTTCTGTGACTTTATCTGACAAATCAGGTAGAACATTATCAGGACAAACTTTAGAAGCTTTTTATTATAGTGTAGAATTTGCAAATCCTTTGTCTATTGGGTTGAACTGCTCTTTGGGTATTAAAGATATGATACCTTATATTGAGGAGTTGGGAACATATAATAAATTTAGAATAAGTTTATATGCGAATGCCGGATTGCCTAATGCTTTTGGTGAATATGAACAAACTCCTGAAATGATGGCAGAAGGATATCGAGAACTTGCTCAAAAAGGACTTTTAAATATTTGTGGAGGTTGTTGTGGAACTACTCCTGAACATATAAATGCAATATATAATGCAGTAAAAAATATAACTCCTCACAAAATTTCTAATATTAAAAATTATCAATCATATTCAGGTCTTGAGCCTTTTGTATATAATGGAAATCAAAATTTTGTTATGGTTGCAGAGCGAACTAACGTAACAGGTTCTAAAAAGTTCGCAAGATTGGTTAATGAGCATAAATTTGATGAGGCTCTAGAAATAGCAAGAGAACAGATAGAAAATGGTGCAAATATTATTGATATAAATATGGATTCTGACCTTTCAAATTCTAAAGATTTAATGATAGAGTTCTTAAACTTAATTGCATCTGAACCAGATATTGCAAAAGTTCCTATTATGATTGATTCTTCTGATTTTAGAGTTTTAGAGGCTGGGTTAAAATGTACACAAGGTAAATCTATTGTTAACTCTATCAATCTCAAAGAAGGTGAAGAATATTTTATTAAAGAGGCTGTTAAAATAAGAGATTTGGGTGCATCTGTTATTGTTATGGCTTTTGATGAAAATGGACAGGCTGATTCTATTGAAAGAAGAGTTGAAATAGTAGATAGAGCTTATGATATTTTGGTAAATAGAGTTGGTATGTCGCCATCAAATATAATTTTTGATTTAAACGTATTTCCAATAGCTACGGGTATAGCTGACCATGATAACAATGCTGTTGATTTTATAGAAGCAACTAGAATTATTACAACAAAATATCCAAAAGTTATGATTTCAGGTGGTATTAGTAATTTATCTTTTTCTTTCAGAGGAATGGGAAAAGTAAGAAATGCAATGCACGCAGTATTTTTATACCACGCAATAAATGCAGGACTAAGAATGGGGATTGTAAACCCTGCAATGTTAGAGATTTATGATAACATCGAAGAACCTCTAAAAAGTTTGGTTGAAGATGTTGTTTTAAATAAATCACCTGATGCAACTCAAAAGCTTTTGGATTATGCAGAAACTATAAAAACAATATCAGAAAAACATGAAGAAAAAATAGATGATTGGAGAAATGACCCTGTAGAAACAAGGTTACAAAATGCTCTTATTAAAGGTACAAGCAAGCATTTAGAAGAAGATTTAACAGAAGCTTTAGCAAAATATTCTCCAATAGATATTATTGAAAAATTGTTGCTAGAGGGTATGAACAAAGTTGGTGAGCTTTTTGGTGCAGGAAAAATGTTTTTACCTCAAGTTGTAAAAAGTTCACGAATAATGAAAGAGGCTGTTGATATTTTGCAAGTTCATCTAAAAAATAACGGTGATAAAAATATTGGACGTTATGTTATAGCAACTGTAAAGGGTGATGTTCATGATATTGGTAAAAATATTTTGTCCTTAATTTTAAAATGTAATAATTTTGAGGTTATTGATTTAGGTGTTATGGTA
>CAKUVB010000107.1 GCA_934693215.1 uncultured Candidatus Melainabacteria bacterium | reverse complement strand
GGCTCAACCGGTGCAACTAATGTGAAACGTGTTTTGGGTAAAAAATGGTTCTTTATCGTTATGCTTTTAGATGCGTTTAAAGGTGCTTTGCCTGTAGTTTTAGCAAGTATGTTTCTTCATAGTAATATGGGTATTTATCCGGTACTAGCTGCCGTTGCAGTAATAATAGGTCATAGTAAACCAATCTTTTTAAATTTCAAAGGTGGTAAATCTGTAGCATCAGGTGTTGGTACTATTTTAGCTTTGAATTGGCAAGTTGGTTTGATAATCGCTTTAGTATGGGGTGCTATTACTTATATTTCTAAATACGTTTCTTTAGGTTCTATTATAGCGCTTGGTGTTTCACCTTTTGTTATGTGGTATTTGCATAATCCAATAGCTTATGTTGCATATTGCGGACTTGGTGCTATTTATATTATTTATCTTCATCGTTCAAACATTGTAAGACTAATCAAAGGTGAAGAAAATAAAGTTAGATAAAATATAGGGTATTTTACTTTACCTATCCTTGTTTTTGTGATAGTTTTTAATTATTATCACAATTTAATGAGGAGCCGAAAATGACCGCAACAAAGATTAATATCGAAGATTTACCTACAAAATACGATGCTCAAGAAACAGAAAGCCGTATTTACAAGTTTTGGGAAGAAGGAGATTATTTCAAAGCTGATAATCAAAGCAAGAAACCTCCATATTCTATAGTCATTCCTCCTCCAAACGTAACCGGTGTTCTTCACATGGGGCACGCATTAGACGGTACTTTACAAGATATTTTAACTCGTTATCACAGAATGGCAGGCTATGAGGCTTTATGGCTTCCAGGTACTGACCATGCCGGAATTGCTACTCAAGCTGTTGTAGAAAGAGAACTTAGAAAAGAAGGTCTTTCAAGATTTGATTTAGGTAGAGAAAAATTCTTAGAAAAAACTTGGGAATGGGCAAACGAACATAAGTCAGCAATTCTTAATCAGTTTAAAAGATTAGGTGCGTCATTTGACCGTTCAAGAGAAAGATTTACTTTTGATAAAGGTTGCTCAGATGCAGTAAAAGAAGTTTTTGTAACTCTTTATAATAAAGGACTTATTTATAAAGGTGCATATATCGTAAACTGGTGTCCTCGTTGTATGTCTGCAATTTCAGATATTGAAACAGAATACAAAACAGAACAAGGTCATTTATGGGAAATTTCATACCCAGTAAAAGGTGAACATGGTGCTATTATTGTTGCAACAACTCGTCCTGAAACAATATTTGGTGATGTTGCGATAGCAGTTCACCCTGACGACCATAAATATTCTGAACTTATCGGCAAAACAGTAATTATTCCATTGTCAGGTAGAGAAATTCCAATTATTGCAGATGAATACGTTGACCGAAACTTTGGTACAGGTGCTGTAAAAATCACTCCTGCACACGACCCTAACGATTATGAAGTTGGTAAACGTCACAACTTCAAACCTATTTGGGTTATTGATGAAGAAGGCAAAATGAAATCTTGTGCAGAAGTTCCACCTGAATTCCAAGGTTTGGACAGATACGAATGTCGTAAAAAACTTATTGGAATGTTGGAATATAACAAATTCTTGTTAAGAACTACTGACCACGAACATAATGTTGGTAAATGTCAACGATGTGGTACAACAATTGAACCACTTCTTTCTGAACAATGGTTTGTTAAAATGGAACCATTAGCAAAAGAGGCAATTGCTGCGGTAAAAGACGGAAGAATTAAATTTATTCCTCAACGTTGGGAAAAAGATTATTTAGGCTGGATGGAAAATATCAGAGATTGGTGTATTTCTCGTCAGTTATGGTGGGGACATCAAATTCCTGCATATTATCACAAAGAAACAGGTGAAATGGTTGTTGCAAAAGAAAATCCTGATCCTGAAAATTATGTACAGGATTCAGATTGTCTTGACACTTGGTTCTCATCAGGATTATGGCCGTTCTCAACTATGGGATTCCCTAATTCTGAAACTGATGATTTCAAAAAATTCTACCCTACATCAGTTCTAGTAACAGGTTTCGATATTATCTTCTTCTGGGTAGCAAGAATGATAACTATGGGACTTGAATTTACCGGCAAAGCTCCATTCCCTGTAGTTTATATCCATGGGCTTATCAGAGATGAAAAAGGGCAAAAGATGTCTAAGTCTAAAGGCAACACTATTGACCCTGTTAAAATAATTGATAAGTATGGTTGTGATGCTTTAAGATTTACAATGACTTCTTTATGTACTTATGGTGGTCAAGATATTAAAGTTAGTGATGACAAGTTTGAATATGGAAGAAATTTTGCTAACAAAATTTGGAACGCATCAAGATTTGTATTAATGAACCTTGAAGGAGTTGACGGCAAAGATATTGATATGACTAATCTTACAATTGCTGATAAATGGATTCTTGATAAAATGAACTCTATTGCAAAACTTGTAAACAGCAATATTAAAGAATATCGTATTGGTGAAACTGCACACGCATTATATGATTTCTTCTGGAATTCATATTGTGATTGGTATGTAGAAATTGCTAAGATTCAGTTAAGAGATGAAAGTCTAAAACTTAATACTCAAAGAGTTTTGAGATATGTTCTTGATATGTCACTAAGAATGCTTCACCCTATTATGCCACATATCACAGAAGAAGTTTGGCAACTTATTCCAAAAGCTGATAGTTGTACAACTTCTGCAATAATCGTTTCTGAGTTCCCTCAATACGATGAAAAACTTGCTTTCTCAAAAGAGGCAAAGGAAATGGAACTTGTATTCAATACAATTACATCTTTGAGAAACTTAAGACAAAGCTTTAATATCCCAACATCTACAGAAATTAATGTTGAGGTTAGAGCAGAAAAAGAAGAAAAACCAATCTTTGAAGAAATAGAGTCTTATATTCATAGACTTGCAAAAGTAGGAGAAATTTCTTATGGTGAAGAATCTGCACCATTACCTCCAAAATCTGCAACTGCAGTTGTTTCTTCTTCTAAATTAATTGTACCTCTTGCTGATTTGATTGATTTCAATGCAGAAATTGCAAGACAAGAAAAGAAATTAGGCAAATTGACAAATGAGAAGAATTCTCTTGAAGGAAGAATGAAGAACGAAAAATTCGTTGCGAATGCTCCAAAAGAATTGATTGAACAAACAAAAGAAAGAATTGCAGAGATTGAAGCTCAAGAAAATGTAATTAATGATTTAATCAAATCTTTGCAAGGTTAATAAAAAAGAAAAATATAAATTAATAAAAGAATAAGCCGTCCTTTATAGGACGGCTTACCTTTGTGCGAACGATTATTGATTACTCACTATTCGCTACAACCGAAAGCAATAGTAACGTGTTCTTTCGGATTAATTGCTGAGATTTTGTAGCCTTTAGCATCTACAAGGTATGCAACTTCGTCACCGGTTGATTGGAATAAACCAGTTGCACCGGATAATGCAGTTCTTGTAAAGTCTATTGGAGCTTTTACCGTATCAACAACGGCATCACCGATACTTCTACCAGCTGCACCAAACTGACCTTGGAAGGTTTCACCAAGAGCTAAACCAACACCATTTGTAACGTCCTCAGCAGCGTTACCTAGATTAGATAACATACCACCTGTTGTTCTACCTACAATACCTATCATAGAACCAGCCCAAGTTAATGGTGCAGATACAATTCTTGATACGATATTTGGAGTGTTAGATTTGTCTATTTGAGCAGTTAAAATTTGTTTTGGTAATGTTGCTTTACAACCACAATTTTCAATTTCTGTAAATGCAAGTTTTAATGCACCTTTTTGACAACCTGATGGACGAATAACCTCTACAACTTTACCGATTACTTTTGAACCACAAGGGTATACTTGACCGTCAATAGTAACATCTTCTAAAGTTGTTGCAGCAAATCTTTCGCCAACGTGTGAAGATTTTGCACTTACTTGGTCTTTGAACTCAAGTTGTAATGTTGGGATTTTTACAATTTCTTGATTTTCAACAAAAGCTTGTCTATCATCTTTTACCGGACAACATTCGTTTGCAGTTTGAGGGTTTTTGTCATAACCTCCTGCAAGTCTTGCTGCTTGTAACATTGAAGCAACATCTGCTCTTGAAGCATCTTTGAATGGCTCAATCATATTAGGATTTGTAGTGTTTTTCAAAATACCTTGATCTAAAGCCTTAGCAATAGGTACTCTTGCCCATTCAGGAACTTTGTTTCCGTCACAATATTTAGACAAAATTTCTTTTGCTTGACATTCGTCTATATTACAATTTAGAGCTTTTGACATCGCACAAATTGCTTCAACTCTTGTTACTGGGTTTTGTGGCTTAAACAAATTGTTTGGATAACCTTTCATAAGGTTTTCGTTAACTGCACGTGCAATCATAGAATTAGCCCAATGTCCAGAAGGTACATCTCTAAAGGACGTAGTTGCACAACCGCAATCTTCTTTGTTGAAACCTTTTACAAGCATTGTTGCGAATTCAGCTCTTGATATGTTTCTTGCAGGTCTAAACATTCTATCTGGGTATCCTACAACAACATCATTCATTGCAAGTTTTGAAATATCACAAGCAGCCCAGTATGCATCTGGAACATCAGGGAACATATTCATTGTGTCTAACCCTGCTGCTGCACCTGTCATTTTACCAAATTGTGAAATATCATAAGGTACTAATGATTTTTTAACGGCTTGGATAGAATTTTCTGTTTGCATTTGAATTGGGGTGCAGTTATTATCCATTTTGCAAGTATCTCGCATAATTGGAATACCGTTATGTCTTGTTTGTTCGTTTAAACAAGGTAGATTTGCGGCTGCACCTGTAATATTTTTATCAGTTGCAACGGTAGTGCCGTTTGTTGTTTCAGCAAGTCCTCTAGGTTCAATGCTAAAACCTTCTGCACGATACACATAATCCTTTTCATGACCTATGTAATTATTGTTTCCATAGATTGCGTTTGGATAAGCATAAACCTGTTTCATATCAGATTTTTCCAGATTTGCTTTACCTGGGCAAAGAGCACACGCAGGTTCAGGTTGTTGCTCACAAGTTGGAATTTCTTTGTCACAAGGACATGCCTGCCCGGTCACTACCGGTTTCTCTTGTGCACAGCCACAAGATGGAGCCGTAACGACAGGGAGTTGTTGTTGGCAAGGACAAGCTGCCATTGCAGAATGTAGCGAACACGTTGTTATACCAACGGCAATTGCAGCTGCCACAGTAAGTTTTTTAATCGTCATTTTTAACCTCCTTTTTCTTGGTTCCGATGCCAAGAAAACTAACTAATAAATTATTGAGGTAAACTTTATTTGTTTCATTGGTAACAACGGTTATTTAGTGAGGCTATATAAAATGTAATATAGGATTATTAAAAATTTGTATGAAAGAACTAACGATATGTATATTTTATAATTGGTTTTTAACTTTGTTTAGAATTAGCTTGTTTGTTATTATGATTTTTTACTAAATCAATACCAAGCCCAAATAAACCAATAATACCAGCATAAATTAAAGCTCTTTTGACCATAACTTTTGGGATAGAAAGTTCATTAATCTCCTTTATATGCTCTTTAAATTGTCTTACATTATATCCATTTGCGTGTAAACCTCTAATAGCTGATTTCTTTTCAGCAAAAGAAAATTTTTTATAATCATTGATTGATTTTTTTGTTGAGTTTTTAGCAGATGTAACAGTTATAAAAGCATCACCGAACCCAGCACCAATACCAAACAAAACACCTGTCATTCCGCTATTATAGTTGTTTTTGCGAGGTGCTATAGCAGTGTTTGATTTGGGTTGAGGCTTTTCAACATTTGTTTTTAATTGTTTGGGTAAAATGTTTTTTATAACAGAGGGCATTATTCATATACCTTTCATAAACACACATCTAAATATGTTAAAACTTCTAATATAAAAATTTGCATAATTCTTAATAATAATTTACAGAAATATATAAGAATGCAAATTTCTATGAATAATATATCAATAAAAAAAAGCGACACGAATGTGTCGCAAATCTTAACTTAATCTTATCTTACTATCTTTCCCTAATTTCCCACATAGGGTTGATAAAGAAAACTTTTTATAAAATTTTCTTATCAATA
>CAKUVB010000106.1 GCA_934693215.1 uncultured Candidatus Melainabacteria bacterium | reverse complement strand
ACGTAATACAGTTTTGTATTCTTCATTGTATTTAACCAAAGCTCTTGCTATACCATGACGGATTGCTCCTGATTGAGAAACAATACCACCACCTACAGCTTTAACTTTTACATCATATTTATCTTGATTATCAGTTAAAACAAGTGGTCTATAAATCATCATTTCAACTGCTGGTCTGTTTCCGATATAAGCACCTAATGTTTTACCATTAACAAAAATTCTGCCTTTACCTTTTACAAGTTTAACCACTGCGATAGATGATTTTCTACGGCCAGTTGCCATAATTTCATTAGATTGTGCCATTATTTAGCCTCCTTTTCTATCACGATTGGTTTTTGTGCAGCATGTGGGTGTTCAGAACCAACATATACTTTTAACTTAGTGAATTGTTGAGCACCTAAAGTATTGTGTTGTAACATGCCTTTTACAGCTTTTTCAATCAATCTTGTTGCATCTTTTTCACGAAGTTCTTTTACACTTGCTGATTTCAAACCACCAGGGAAACCTGTATGGTGATAATAGATTTTATCAGTTTCTTTATTACCTGAAACAACTACTTTTTCTGCATTGATAACAACTACGAAATCGCCAGTATCAACGTTTGGAGTGTATTCAGGTTTGTTTTTACCTCTTAAAATGTTAGCAATTTTTGTTGCTAAACGACCTAATATTTCGCCTTCAGCGTCAATTAGATACCATTTTCTTTCAACTTCTAGAGGTTTTGCTGAATATGTCTTCATGCTTTATTCTCCGTATTATTAATTATAACTTACTTCAACTAATGTAAGCCCGTAAGGACTCACTGTACGTCCAGCTTGTGAACGATTTTTTGATTCCAAAACCTCAAGCATATGCTCAGGTTCTAGATTATGACCTTCTATTTCTAGAAGGGTGCCGACTATTGTTCTTACCATATTATACAAAAATCTGTTTCCTATAATATCTATAACAATCTTATCTCCACTACGTTGACAGGTAGCTTTTGATATAAAACAAACTTTGCTTGGGTTTAGCGTTCCTGAACTCTTAAAACTTGAAAAATCATGTTCTCCTAACAAATAATTCAAAGATTTTTGCACCCTATCAACATCAACAGGGAACTTTATCCTCATTAAATCTCCATCAAAAGCATTTTTACATCTTCTGTTTATAAACTCGTATGTATAATGTCTTGAGATAGCTGATTTTTGAGCATGAAAATCGTTAGGCACAACTTTCAAATCTGAAACTGATATATCTGGTGGTAATATTTCATTCAGACTATAAACAAAGTTTGAAGCAACAATATCTTTATCCAAATCAAAATGAACAACCTGTCCGGTGGAATTAACTCCGCTATCAGTACGTCCAGAAAAAATTGTTTTTATCGGCCGATTTTTATTATCAATGGGGCAATTTTTTGCCCCATATATCAAAGTACAAAGTGCTTTTTCCAGTTCTCCTTGTATTGTCGGTTTAGATTCCTTACCAGCCTTTAATTGTAACTGACTTCCGTAATAATTCTTACCTATATACTGAACCAGAAGTGCATAACGCATTCAATTATACCAATTGAATTAATGCCATTTCTGTAGCATCACCACGTCTTGGTGGTAAACGATAGATTCTTGTATATCCGCCTTGACGTTCTGAATACTGTTTAGAAATTACACAGAAAAGCTTTCTTAATACAGTTTGAGGTGCTAATTTCTTACCTTCTTCAACTGCATCAAATACTTCAGCTGTTTCTAAATCCATGTATTTTCCTGTTTCTTTATCAAAGATAAACTTAGCAGCTTGTCTTCTTGAGTTCAAATCACCTTTCTTTGCCAAAGTGATAATACCTTCTGCGTATGGTCTTAAAGCTTTTGCTCTAGCCATTGTAGTTTTTATTTCACCATGAACAAAAAGTTCGGTAGCCAATGAACGTAACAAGGCCTTTCTTTGGTCTTGAGCTTTGCTAAGCGTATGTTTCTTACATTGGTGTCTCATTTTTTTGTTTCCTTATATTTTAATTTACTATTAGTTTTATTCTCCGATTAGCATACCATTTTCATCCATTTCAGGACTTGGTGCTAAATCTAATCCATGTTCGTGCAATCTTTCAATAACTTCATCTGAAGATTTTTTACCAAAGTTCTTAATGTTTAATAAATCATGTTCAGATTTCTTTAATAATTCAGCCATTGAATTGATGCTTGCACGTTTCAAACAGTTGTATGCTCTTACAGAAAGTTCTAATTCTTCAATTGTAATTGATGGAACTTCTTCTTCTTCAACAGGTTCTTCCTCTTGAGCAGTTTCTTCTGAAGTGAAAGCTTCAATTACAGGAGCATTTCCAGTGATAGAAGCGATTTGAACAAAGTGTTCAATCAAAAGATTTGCAGCTTGAGCTAATGCAGAAGCAACTTCAACTGTACCATTTGACCAAATTTCCAAAGTTAGTTTATCAAAATCAATTGAACCACCAACACGAGTGCTTTCAACATCATATTTTACACGTTTGATTGGCATAAATGTCGCATCAATAGGTAAAACATCAATTGATGTCATATCTCCGGCTACACGTGGAACATCATTTGCAACATAACCTTTACCAGTTTCAACAGTAAATTCTGCGTGGAAACTACCACCGTCTGCAATTGTACAAATTAACCAGTCAGGGTTAACTACTTTTACCCCTGCAGGTAATTGGATATCACTTGCAAGAACTGGACCAGGTTTGTCGATATCAATTCTCAAAGTTTGAGGTTCTTTTGAATCAGTTTTGATTGCTAAACCTTTTAAGTTTAACAACACATCAACAACATCTTCTAATACACCCGGAATAGCTGTGTATTCGTGAGTAATACCTTCGATTCTTGCTGATGTAACTGCAGTACCTTCAAGACTTGAAAGTAAAACACGTCTTAGTGAATTACCTATTGTAATACCAAAACCTCTTTCTAATGGTTCAATTACAAATTTACCATATTGTGAACCGTCAGAACTTGTTGCAGTGTTTACAGTTTTTATTTTTAATTCCATGTTTAAATTTCTCCTATCAATTCTATTATTTAGAATAGTACTCAATTACAAGTTGTTCTTTGAAATCTGGATCCATTTCATCTCTGTTTGGAAGTCTATCAAATGTAATTTTTAATTCATCTTTATCAACTGTAATCCAGTTTGGAGCACATGATAAATCGATAGTTTCCATAACAGCCTTTAAGTAGCTAGTACTTTTTGCTTTTACTGCAACTACGTCACCAGCTTTAAGAAGATATGATGGAATATCAACTTTCTTACCGTTTACTGTAACGTGTCCGTGACTAACAATTTGTCTTGATTGTTTTCTAGTTACACCAAAACCGGCTCTGAATAATACGTTGTCTAGTCTTGATTCAAGAATTTGTAACAAAATAGTACCTGTAACACCTTTTTTACGTGCTGCTGTGTGATAATATTTTGCAAATTGTTTTTCAGAAACTAAGTAAGTATATCTGATTTTTTGTTTTTCGTTTAAGTGAATTGCATATTCAGAAAGTTTTTTTCTTACTGCACCATGCTGACCTGAAGCATGTTGTCTCATAGAAGAAGTTAACTTTCTGTTAGATAAATCTTTAACTCCGAAGTTACGGAATAATTTATTTGTAGGTCCTGTATATCTTGCCATACAGTTTATTCTCCTTTAAATTGTAGGTGAGGCACCTATGACTCGAAATTTCGAGCTCTCACCGAGTTGTACTATACTGTAGAATTATACTCTACGTTTTTTAGGTGGACGGCATCCGTTGTGTGGAATAGGTGTTACGTCCTTGATTAATGTGATTTCAAGTCCTGCTGCTTGAATTGCTCTGATTGCAGTTTCACGACCTGAACCTGGACCTTTGATATAAACTTCAACTTTTTTCATACCTTGATCCATTGATTTTTTTGCTACTAATTCTGCAGCTGATTGAGCTGCAAATGGAGTACCTTTTCTAGCACCCTTAAAACCTGTAGCACCTGCTGTAGCCCATGCTATAGCATTACCTTGTGTATCAGTAGAAGTAACGATTGTGTTGTTGAATGTTGATTGAATGTGCACAACACCTTGCAATACGTTCTTCTTTTCTTTTCTTTTTGTTTTTTGTGGTCTTGCCATTTTTATTTCCTCTATATTAATTAATAATTATATTATTTTGTTTTAACTAACCTTTAAAGACTTATTTCTTTTTAGAAACTGGTCCTGATTTTTTACCACGTCTTGTTCTTGCGTTAGTTTTTGTTCTTTGTCCTCTGCAAGGTAAGTTTCTTTTGTGTCTCATACCTCTGTAAGAGTTGATTTCTTGAAGACGTTTAATATTCATTGTGATTTCACGACGAAGGTCACCTTCAATGTGATAATTTGCTAATTCGTTTCTTAACAATTTAATATCTTCATCTGTTAAATCATCAGTTCTTAAATCAGGTGAAATACCTGTAGCTGCTAAAATCTTTGCACTTCTAGTTGGTCCGATACCAAAGATATATGTAAGTGCTATTTCAATTCTTTTATTACGAGGTAAATCAACCCCTGCTAGTCTTGCCATTTAAATTTCTCCTTTTCTGTTGTTAGATTTTTTTACATAGGAGGGATAAATACTTCCTCCCCACCGAACTTTTTAGTCTTTCGGTTGGACTTTACAAGATTGATTAACCTTGTCTTTGTTTGTGTTTAGGGTTTTCACAAATAACTGCTACTCTGCCTTTTCTTTTGATAACCTTGCATTTGTCACACATAGGTTTTACTGAAGATCTTGTTTTCATAGTAATTTTCCTTATATTAATGTGTCGTTATTTTAATCTGAATGTGATTCTTCCTCTTGATAAATCATAAGGTGTCATTTCCACCTTTACTCTATCACCAGGCAATATTCTGATAAAATTTTTCCTAATTTTGCCTGAAATATGAGCCAAGATTTCATGCCCGTTTTCTAGTTCTACTCTGAACATTGCATTAGGCATTGATTCAAGAATTGTACCTTCTATTTCTATTACGTCTTTTGCCATTTAGTCCTCTTTACTATCTACATTTGGCTGCACAAAATGTGCCTTATACAATATTATCTGCTAAAAGTCTGAATGCAAGTATTTTCGGCAACAAGTTAACAAAATTACATAAAATAGTCCAGATTGTTTTTATAATATTAAAACACTTTAACTTTTTTAAAAATCATGCAAGTTACATACTAATAACGGGTTTTCAGGCTACAACTTAATCTTTCAAAATATTTTTAATTATTTATTCATTAATTAAACAATCAAGCATAACATGTAACAATTTGTTAACAATTAAGAACAAAAAAAGCAATTTTTTCACACTTATATACTTTATATATACATAAGAGAGATATGGAGAGCATAAAAATGGTAGCAGCAATTGAATCTGTAAAAACCAAAAAAGTAGGTCAACTAAAAACCGAACTTCAAAATTATTCAATCAAGCGTTCAAAAACAATTCAATCTATTTTTGATCAAGCAAAAATTCAAGCTCAAGCTAATGGAAATGTAAACTTCAAATCTAACTCTATTTTCGACAACCCTCAAATTAAGGGTGGTACTGACTCATCTGCCGCACAAGGAAACGATACTCAAAAAGCCGGTGCTAATTCATCATCAATGAACGCATCAACTATTATGTCAAAAGTAACCGCTGCAATTACTTCTGTTACTCAAAAATTTAATGCAGTAATGGACGACATTAAAAATAGTATTGCAAACTTATCAGCATTATCATCACCTCAAACAACCGGTCAATCTGTAAAACCTGAAGAAAACATGCCTCTTGATAACAAAGGTTCTGACAACAAAGCTGCAAGTGGACAAGACAGACAAAAACCTAATGTTGGTTTCGGACAAGAAGCAACTGTAGACAATACAATTACTGAAGAAAAAGAAGATAAAAAAGCTGACAAAGAAGAACGAGAATCTAGCACTCAACTTGCACAAAACTCATCAGAAATTGACAAAGCAACATTAAAAGAAATCGACAGACAATATAATATACACTATGAAACAGGTACAAACAACCTTGATTCAATATTCAAATCAGCTAATGACGAAATAACAACAAGTATTTAATCTCTCTCTAACAATCTTATATATTCTTTTTGTAAAAACTCCTTATATGGATTTATCTGAATGAAATCCCAAGGGAGTTTTTC
>CAKUVB010000105.1 GCA_934693215.1 uncultured Candidatus Melainabacteria bacterium | reverse complement strand
GTTCCCAGGCTTCCGCTCTCGTCATATCAGGCATCTCCAATCTTTCATATGCTTTCTTTTCCTATATGTTTTATATGATATATGCCTTTTTCTATATTGTCAACTAATTTTTCACGACGTTGGTATTCCGGTACACGGACAACAATATTCCCATATAAAAGTAAGTAATCATCATGGTCATATTTCCATGAGATAAAAATGGCATATAATTTCCGCTAATCGGATAAAGTCCTGCATTTACTCCAATATAGAACAGTGACTGTAAAATCAAAAATATTACACAGCCGATGCTGATCATATATCCCAGGCGATTCTTCTGTTTTACCGCCATTCGAAGCAATAGAGCCATAAATACCGCAAATACTACAACCAGAAAAACTCCTTTTACATTTCCAAAATAATGGAACAGGTATGTCCAGATATAATCATTTCTTGCATAATTAGTATACCCCCAACTAGACATATCACTACCAGCATATTGAGAAGATATTGATTGTGGGTATCTAATATAATCCAAATTTATTCCATCTGGGTGATATGTTTGAATAATCTCGCATAATAGCTCTAACAAATAACTTTGAACCTCTGAATTTGCAGGATCTAAGAAATATCCGTTATGCTCTGATACAGATGGTGTTGGTTTATTCTTGTCATAATCCTTTTTGGTTACATTTGCCCATGAAGGATTTATAGATACAATGTTTTTTGGATTATTTGCCGGATTCTTATTACCTATATAAAACGTTTCAAACCAAATATGAACTTTTATATTTCTCTTGTGAGCTTCATGAATCCAAAAATCAAGAGCATCAAAGTTTTCATATTCAGGATTAACTTTTACAAACCCTCTGCTCTCCATTGTTTTGCTAGGGAATATTGTCATACCATGATAATAAGTTTCAAGAAATATTGTATTTATACCAGCTTGAGAAAGAGAATCTAACACATTACAGATTTCTTCTTGTGTTTTAAATGTTGGTCTAATCCATACCCCTCTAAGCTCACCATCTTTATATGGTATAGCTGAAGCTAAAGCAGTATTTGCAGATTCTATAGCCAATTCTGAATATTTTTTTACATTTATTCTACTTTTAATAGCTTTATTAATATAATTCTCAGCCTGATTTATATATGCATTAGTTCTCTTAGAATTATAACCTGTGTGAGATTGAAGATACTTACTCACAATATATTTAACTTCTTTTATTTGAACTTGTGCACTATAAATATAACTTTCTGATGTTGTATAAGCTGTAATAGTTTTTGCATTACGATTTATTGAAACTCTCGTACCAACAGTAACATTTTTATTTATCCAGTTTTTAGCTTTACCATGCCCACTAATAACAAGTCCATCTTTAGGGATAAGAGAATCTGCACCACTAATTTCTGTTACAATATTTCCTCTTACAATAGCTTCTGTTCCGAATTCATTTGTATTTGTTCTTGGACCAAAAGCAGAGGTATAAACAACCATCTGATTAGCACCTCTAAACCCTGGAAAATAACTGTTCTTTTTATTAGTTATAGTATTGGGGTCAAGTAAATCAAATGTATATGATGCTTGATTCATCAATACTTCATTATTTTTAAGAGAATAAGGAGTAAATGGACTTTGAGCATTTACTTTTAATCCAAAAGTTAAAATACTAAAAACAATTGTAAATATAATTAACTTTCTCATCACATATCCTACTATGTACATTTTAACATTCTAATGATACAACATATTTTTTGAGTTTAAGTCCTCTAAGAGTAGTATTTTGTTATACAAATCTAGTCCATTTTTTTCTTGATATGCAGCTTTGTACATAGATAATGCAGTTTTATAATTCCCTAGCTTTTCATAAATAGACCCCAGTTTCATAAACCTATCATAACTATAAGGGTACGAAATTCCTGAAGCCATTTTGTATTGAGCTAAAGCTTTTCTATAATAACCTCTTTTATAATAATAATTTCCAAACGAAAAACTTGCATAAGGATAGTTCGGTACAAGATTTGTTGCCCGATAAAAATTCGACTTAGCTAAAGTATCTTGCCCCATAATATCATATAAAATTCCCAATCTTGTGAAATTAAAAGGATCTTCCGGTGACATAACAGAGAGGACAGAATACCTATTAAGCAGAGGTTGAATATATTTTTTCTTGTACTCATCATCAGTTATTTGTTCAAAATGATTAAAGAATAAATTAGCCTGCTTAGCTAATGCATTTTTATCAATTTTTGAATAATCAATAGGAACATTATATTCAATATTTGCAAATTTTGTTGCAAAAGTCACAGTTTTAAAACTCATTAAAACTAATAACAGTAACAGGCTTTTTAAAACAAATTTCTTCATAATTCACAGTATATCATAATTCGGAGACAGAAATGGAAAACTTAATATTTTTAACTTGTTTTAGTTTATTTGCAATATTAACATCATTATCTATGCTTACTGCTGGCTTTATTTTTGAATACAAATCACCAGATAATATAAAATCTTCAACTTATGAATGTGGTTTAACAATTACTCAATCTGCAAAAATTAAATTTAACATTAAATATTTTTTTTATTTAATAATGCTTTTAGTTTTCGACATTTCATCAGTTTTCCTTTATCCATTATTAATTATAGAACTTCATTCATTATCTGAATATTTAATTCTTTTTATATATTTATGTCTTATTTTATCGGCATTTACCATTTTTATTTTATCTTGGAGGAAAAATGAATTTCATAATAACTGCAATTGATACAGTTTTAAATTGGGGACGTTCAAATTCAATATGGCCACTAACATTTGCAACCTCTTGTTGTGGAATAGAAATGATGTGTGCTTCAGCATCTAATTTTGATATTGCGCGCTTTGGTTCTGAAGTGTTTAGACCTTCTCCCAGACAAGCAGATTTATTGATATGTGCAGGTACTATAACACACAAAATGGCACCTTTGTTACTTAGGTTATACAAACAAATGCCTGAGCCTAAATACGTAATAGCTATGGGAAGTTGTACATGTGGTGGTGGTATGTTTGCACCATGTGATTCATATTCTGTAGTAAGAGGAATTGATAAAATAATACCAGTAGACATTTTTCTTCCGATGTGTCCACCTCGTCCGGAGATGTTGTTTGATGCAATTCTTCTTTTACAAAAACGAATAAAAAAAGAATCCATATTAACAAGAAATGATTTTTTAAAAACTCATCAAATATGGGTTGAAGAAAAAGAAGGAATAATTATGAGGAAAACATACCATGAATAAATATGAGTTTCTAAAAAAAACATTTCCTGATATTGAACCAATGGAAAATAAAATTTTTGTAAAAAACAAACTTCTTGAGATATTACAATTCTTAAAAAACTCCCCTGAACTTTATTACGATAGTCTTTTTTCTATTATCGCAATTGATTATTTAGAATATGTTGAGCTTATTTATATTTTAGATTCAACATATTTTAACGAATCAATAAACTTATGTATAAGAGTAAAAAACAAAACCGAAACTATAACTCATATTTATCCTTCTGCTTATTTTGATGAATGCGAAATATATGATTTATTTGGTATTGAATTCCAAAACAACAAGAATTTAAAACGCTTATTTATGCCATATTCTTGGAAAGGTTTTCCTTTAAGAAAAAATTATCAAATGAATGATGAGAGGTTAAATTGGAATGAACTGTAATAATATGATATTGAACTTAGGGCCTCAACACCCTTCAACACATGGAGTTTTAAGATTAATATTAAAATTAGACGGAGAAAAAATTGTATCTTGTGAACCTGATATTGGGTATTTACATCGAGGATTAGAAAAAATAGCAGAAACAAGAAATTATATTCAATATTTACCTATGGTTGATAGAATTGATTACTTAAGTGGATTTTTCTATTCTTATTTATTTTGTAACGCACTAGAGGAACTAAATTCTATCGAAGTTCCAATTGTAGCAAATTATATAAGAATCATGATGATGGAATTAAATAGAATCGCATCTCATCTTCTTTGGCTAGGAACATATTTACTTGATTTAGGAGCAATTTCCCCTATGTTTTATACCTTTAGAGAAAGAGAGGAAATTTTATCTTATTTCGAAAAAATTACTGGTCAAAGAATGATGTATAATTATTTTATTTTTGGCGGGGTAAGACATTATAATATTGAACTTGAAAAAGTTGAAAGATTAATATTATATCTATCAGAAAAAATTGAAGAATATGAAAAACTCATCTCTGAAAACCCAATATTTGTATCTAGAACTAAAAATATAGGTGTTATAACAAAAGAAATGGCATTGAATTGGAGTCTAACAGGTCCAAACCTTAGAGCAAGCGGGGTTGTGAGAGATTATCGTCTTAATATGCCTATCTATAACGATATCGAATTCGATATTATCCTAGATAACAATGGTGATTGCTACAGTCGATATATTGTAAGAATTTATGAAATGTATGAAAGCCTACATATTATCGAACAATGTATTGATTATTTAAAATCAAAACCTTTACCACAAGAACATTCGTCTATTCATATAAAACGTTCTAAAACTGGCGAAACATATTCCTTTGTAGAAGCACCTAGAGGTCAATCTATGTGTTATGTTTTATCTACAGGAGAATCTACACCTTATAGACTCAAATGGAGAACTGGTTCTTTTTATTCTACACAAATTTTAAAAGAAGTTTTAAAAGATTGCTGTTTAGCTGATGTTATGGCGATATATGGTTCTTTAGATGTTGTTTTACCAGAGGTAGATAGATAATGAATTTTTTAGAATGTAAATTTATAGAGTTAATAAATCATTTTGGGATTTCTTTACAAATAGGATTTGCTCTATTTTCAATAATTCCATTTTGTGTAATTATTTGTGGCTTGGTTTTTGTCGTAATAGTTTTGGTTTTGGCAGAAAGAAAATTATTAGGTTGGTTTACTCAAAGGAAAGGACCAAATAGAGTAGGGATTTGGGGAATTTTACAAACAACAGCTGATGCGATAAAGCTTTTATGCAAAGAAAATATTGAACTTTTATCAGGAGAAAAATTTTTGTTTTCTATCGCACCATTATTAGCTTTTTCATCTGTTATTTTGTTATGGTGCTTGATTCCGTACAATGCTGAATTCCACATCATTGATTCAACCGTTGGACTGCTGTTATATTTTGTAATCGCAGGTTTACCAATGTTATTTCACTTCTTAGCAGGATATTCCAGTAACAACAAATATTCACTTCTTGGTGCTTACAGAGGGTTATCAATAACGGCTAGTTATACGCTACCTATGATGTTTGTATTAATGAGTATTGTATTTATCACTAAAACTATGGATTTAAATAATATCGTTCAATATCAAACTAACGGTTGGTTAATATTTTATGACTTTATAGGTTTTGCAATTCTTTATATTTCAGCGATTGCAAAATTAAATCGTTGCCCTTTTGATTTGGTTGAAGCTGAAAGTGAAATAATATGTGGATATCATACTGAATATTCAGGCATGAGATTTGCAATGTTTTTTCTCGGGGAATATGCAGAATTTTTTGTTATGTCGGCTTTAATCGTTATTCTTTTCTTTGGCGGATATTTACCTCCTTTTGATATATATTTGTCTAATATCTTTTTGGGGAATTGTTCTTTAGCGAAATTCTTAATATATTTTGAACAGACAATTTGGTTATTAATAAAAACCTCAATTATTATTCTTTCTATAATTTGGATTCGTGCAACATTACCACGTTTAACTCAAGTTTCGATATTAAAACTGTTTTGGAAATATTTAATGCCAGTGTCAATTATAAATTTAGTAATTTTAATAATTTTAAACATGGGGATTTTTAATGAATAAATTTATAAAAAACACAACTTCAATACTTAAAGGTTTATGTGTTGTAGGTAAACATCTCTTTAAACCTTCTGTAACAGAAGAATATCCTGAAGAAAAACCTGTTTTGAATAACAGGTTTCGAGGACATCATAAACTTTTTAACTGTAAGGGGTGTGGATTTTGTAAAAAAGTATGTCCTACTAACGCAATTATTATCAATAAAAATGAAGAAAAATTTAGATTTTTTATAGATTTAGGCAAATGTATATTTTGCGGGAATTGTGAATACTATTGTCCTTCTAAAGCTATGAAAATGACAAATACATTTGAATCACCATATACAAACAAAACAAATCAAATTATTGAACTAGGAAATAATAGAAAGGTTTAAGATTTTGAGTTTTTATTCATTATTTTTTATTTTATTTTCAATATTTATAATCTTAGGTGCAATACTTTCAATAGCATCTAAGAATATGATATACACTTTATTATTTGCTATTCTTGTTTTTGGTGGAGTAGGGTGTCAATTTGCATTGGTTGGAGCTACATAT
>CAKUVB010000104.1 GCA_934693215.1 uncultured Candidatus Melainabacteria bacterium | reverse complement strand
GTATTTTTGTCAATGTTGATAGCTTCGATGTTAGCAGTTGTAACTTGTCAAAATGCTTTGATGTTTTTAGTTTGTTGGGAATTGATGTCAATAAGTTCGTTCTTCCTTGTAATATTTGAAAATGAGAAAAAAGAAGTTGTAAAAGCTGGCATAAAATATTTAGTATTTATGCATGTTTCTGTGTTGTTTATAATATTAGCTTTTGCACTAATGTCAATTCAATCCGGAAGTCTTGATTTTGCATCTTTTGCACCAATATTACAAGAGAATGTACCTTTCGCAAATTTAGCTTTTATTCTTGCGTTTGTCGGTTTTGGAACAAAAGCCGGTTTTGTGCCGTTTCATAATTGGTTGCCAGATGGACACCCTGCAGCACCTAGTCATGTTAGTGCGTTGATGTCAGGCGTAATGATAAAAACAGGTATATACGGTATTTTAAGAATGTTGTCTTTAATAGCATTACCATCAAAAGTTATTGCTTATATGGTATTAATAATAGCTTTGATAACGGCTTTGTATGGAGTGTTATATGCCGTTTCTCAAAACGATGTAAAAAGATTATTGGCTTATTCTTCAATCGAAAATATCGGTATAATCGGTATCGGTATTGGGGTTGGAATGTTAGGATTGGCATTTGCAAATCCAGTAGTAGCAGTTTTAGGCTTTGCTGGTGGTTTGTTGCATATCCTAAATCACTCCTTGTTTAAAGAATTATTATTTATGAGTGCCGGTAGTGTTTATACAAAAACTCATACAAGAGATATTGAGTCATTAGGTGGTTTGATTAAATCAATGCCAAAAACTGCTATTTTATTTTTAGTTGCATCAGTTGCAATATGTGCATTACCACCATTAAACGGATTCGTAAGTGAATTTGTGATTTACTTTGGAATGTTTAAAGGTTTAGCTGTACACGACTTCTTCTCTATGATTACGTTGTTATTTACTATAGCAGGGTTAGGTTTGGTAGGAACAATGGCGATACTTTGTTTTTCAAAAGTATTTTCGATTGTATTTCTTGGCTTGCCACGTTCAGAAAAAGCTACTCAGGTAAAAGAAGATGTAGAATGTTCTATGATAGCTCCAATGTCTTGTATTGCGATATTAATGTTTGCAATCGGACTTTGTCCTCAATATGTATTTAGTTTTATATTAAAACCTGTAAGTGTAATTTTAGGTAATCCCGTTCAAGTCGCAACTGAGCCTTTGGCAATAATGCAAACTATAGCTTGGTATGTTTTAGGATTGTTGGTATTTATCGCGTTGATGATAATGTTAAAATTAAAACTTACAAATAGTAAGGTTGTTTTATCTGAAACATGGGGTTGTGGATATGATAATCCAAATAATCATATTCAATATACAGCATCTTCTTATGCTGGCCCATTCTTGACTATGTTAAAACCATTATTTAAAAAGGTTTTTGATATTGAAAAACCTAGAAAATTATTCCCTCGCTCAGCTCATTTTAGTTTGCATATAGATGATATTGAGGAGGCTTATGTAATCAATCCGTTGTTAAAAGGTGACGAATGGTTCTTATCAAAATTTGAATCTTTACAAAGTGGAAATATTCAGTCTTATATAAAATATGGATTAATATTTTTATTGTTAGTTATAATTGGAAGTTTATTTATAGGATAGTTAGAAATGTTAATGAAATTATTAAACTTTATAATATTATTATTTGTACCATTTTTAATGATGGGGATAATAAAGAAAACCAAAACTTTTTGGGCAGGGAAAAAAGGACCTTCTGTATTCCAACCATTATATGATTTTATAAGGTTGATGAAAAAGGATTTTGTAATAAGCAAAACTACATCAGTAGTGTTTAGAATAGCACCAATTATTACATTTTCAACAGTATTGTTTGCTGGATTGTTTGTTCCATTGGCATCAGGTTCAGCTTTGATAAATATTCCGGCTGGGTTGATTGTCTTTGCTTATACTTTAGCTTTAGGAAAATTCGCATCATTGATTTCTGCGATGGATACAGGAAGTAGTTTTGAAGGTATGGGAGCTTCTCGAGAAGCTTGTTTTTCTACAATTGTAGAACCTGCGTTTTTTATGGTTATAGCATCAATTATGGCATTAACTGGTAATTATACTTTTGGTGCTTTGAGTAACATAATTTCATCAGCGGGAAGTTATGGTGTATTGATAATAATATTTTCAATAGTTGTATTATTTATAATGATGTTAACAGAGGCTTCTAGAGTTCCAGTTGATGACCCTGCTACTCACTTGGAATTAACAATGATTCACGAAGTTATGATTTTAGATAATTCAGGTAGTGATTTAGCATTGTTTAGTTGGGCAAATTCTATCAAGTTACTTTTGTTATCATCTTTGATAGCAAATATGATTATTCCATCAACAGTTGAAGGTTGGTTGGCAGTTTTATTGTATTTGTTAATAATGTTTATAATTTCAATCATTATCGGTACTGTAGAGTCCGGAATGGCAAGAATAAGAATGTCACACGTTTTTGAATTTATTTTTATTATGAGTTCAATAAGTTTGGTTGTGTTATCTCTTATTATTGCGAGAATGTTTGGGGGTTAATATATAATGGTAAACGGGTTTTTAATACTTTTTGGACTTACAATGTTGTACCTTGCTGCAACAAGTAGAATAATTGCACATATAAGACTTTTAGTAGTTCAAGGTGTATTACTATTTTTGATATGTTGTTGCGGTATGCAGCATATAAATATTTTGAATTTTGCATTCTTAACTATAGAAACTTTGATAGTTAAATCAATAGTAATACCTGCATTTTTGTATAAGGTTTTGAATAAAACACATTCAAATCGTGATGTTGCGGCAAATATTCCTCATTTTTATTGTTTGTTTATCGCAAGCTTGATATTAATTGTAGGATTCTTGCTTTCAGAATATTTTGTTACATCAATGAAATTAATATCTCCAATGTTCTTTGCAGTATCAGTTGCAACGATTATTATAAGTTTGTGGTTAATAACAATCAAACATAAAATTATATCAAACGTAATAGAGTTTATAACAATGGAAAACGGTATATTTCTATTGTCATTATCTGCAGCAAAAGAGATGCCTATGTTAGTAAATCTTGGGGTACTTCTTGATGTGTTTATTGCAGTTTATATTCTAGGTTTGTTTGTAAATGTAATTAATAAAGAATTTAAAGATTTAGAAGTTTCTAATTTATCAGATTTAAAGGATTATGAATACAATGATTAATACGATTTTATTATTTCCAATAGTTGCTTGTTTATTAATGTTAGTTATAAAAAATAGGTGTTTTTCAACTTTTATGGTGAATGCTTATGCAGTTGTTCATGCTGTTATAACAACATTATTAGCACTCAATATCGGTAGAGAAGGTGGTATTCCTTATTTTGCAGTTGATAATACAAACTTGATATTCTTAATAGTTTTATCATTGGTCTTTTTAATGGTAGCTATATATAATACAGGTTATGTAAAAACTTTTGAGTTTCCTGATAGAAGAATCAGAAATTACTCGTTTATGATATTGGTTTTTGTTTTATCAATGACAGGAACGATTCTTAGTACAGATTTGGGTATTGCTTGGGTGTTAGTGGAAGCAACAACATTATCAAGTGCTTATTTGATTTATTTCAATAAAACAAAACATTCAATAGAGGCAGCTTGGAAGTATGTGTTTATATGTTCAATAGGTATTGCGTTGGCGTTTGTCGGAATTATCCTATTAAACATATCTACAGGCTCAGTTAATACTTTGAATTATGCTCAGCTATATAAATATGCACAAACATTTGATGCTAATTGGTTGAAGATTGCATTTGTGTTTATGTTATTTGGTTTTGGTGCAAAAATGGGCTTAGCACCGATTCATTTTTGGTTGCCAGATGCACACTCTGAAGCACCATCTCCAATATCTGCGTTGTTATCAGCTACACTTTTAAATTCAGCTTTTATGGTAATTGTGAGAGTTGTTAAAATAATGACTTTAGCAGATTGTTTAGATTATGCAAGAGTAATGCTTTTGGTAATGGGCTTTTTATCATTGTTTGTTACTACAGTATTTATATATCATATAAAAAATTATAAAAGAATGTTGGCATATTCTTCAATTGAGAATATGGGTATATTAGCGATAGGTACTGCTCTTGGTGGTGCCGCTTATTATGCGGTAATTCTTCATTTGATAGGTCATTCGTTGGCAAAAGCTTCATTCTTCTTGACTTCAGGTAATATATTAGAAACTTATGGTACAAAAAGAATAAAATCTGTGAGTGGAATTACAAAAGCTGATGGTACAACAGGTTGGTTGTGGGTGCTTTCATTCCTTGCTATATGTGCATTTCCAACTTCTGTTTTGTTCATAAGTGAATTTATAATGATTAAGACTATGATTCTTCAAGGACATTATTTGTTATGTGCTTTGTTTGTAATTCTATTAACTATTGTACTTTATGGAATAGGCAAAGTTGTTATCAAAATGGCGTTTGGAAATCTTGGTGAAGAAAAAGCAAAATTAATAGAACAAAATAAACATATAGTTTCTGCATTTATGTACATACCGCAATTTATTATGTTGTTGATAGTATTTGTTTTGGGTGTTTATATCCCACCATTCTTGAACGATATAATTAGTTGTACGATTGCAGGATTCTAGGACAAGGGTAATATAATATGACAAATTGGGTAAAAACAAAAAATAATGAGAAAATAAATTTATTAGATATACCAACTCTTTCTATTTCTGATTTAAGAAAAGAAATAGTGGAATTGGCAAAACGACCAATAGGTTTCTTCGGTAAAGATTGGGGAAACGGTTCAACAAAATTGTTTGTAATTTTGGCTGACGATAAGGAAGGTGATTTATATGTTTCATCGGCTTTGTTTTCTGCTGATGAAAAATCTTATGAATCCATTACGCAAGATATCCCTGCTTTTCATATTTTTGAAAGAGAATTTTGGGAACAGTTTGGTATTGAACCTTTGCATCACCCTTGGTTAAAACCTGTGCGAAACAATCAGGATAAGTATCCATTCTTTGAAATGCAAGGTGAGGAAGTTCACCAAGTGGCAGTAGGACCTATCCATGCGGGAGTTATAGAACCAGGGCATTTTAGATTTATGTGTAATGGTGAAACTGTATATCACTTAGAAATTATGTTGGGATATCAACATAGAGGGGTTGAGGATATGATGTTAAAACGCCCTTCTAACCAATTGGCAGAATCTATTTGTGGTGATAGTGTAATAGCTTATAATACTGCGTACTCACAAGTTATGGAAAGCTTGAGAGGAATCAAAATTTCTAATAAGGCACAGTTAATAAGAAAAGCTGCTTTGGAAATGGAAAGAGCTGCAATCCAAATCGGAGATATGGGAGGTATTGCAGGTGATATAGCTTATGCTATGGGTGCTGCAGTATTTGGAGTTACAAGAACATTGGTTATTAATACAATGCTAGAATGGTCAGGAAGCCGTTTTGGACGTGGGTTAATAAATGTTGGTGGTGTTAATTTTGATATCTCAGATGATGAAATAGAATTGACATTAAAAACACTTGATAAAGTTGCAAAAGATGTTGATAGAATGACAACAACAATGATGAAGAATTCTTCTGTTATGTCAAGATTAGAAAAAACAGGTACAGTTAGTTTAGAAAGAGCAAAAGAAATTGGACTTGTTGGAATGCCGGCTAAAGCTTCAGGTGTTGAATTGGATTCAAGGTTTGATTTTCCTGACAAGTGGATAAAAGGTTTGAAGATTGAAAGAAAACAATTCAAAGGTGTTGGTGATGTAAATTCAAGATTCAAATTAAGATATAAAGAAGTGAAAGAATCAATCTCAATGATTCGCAAGTATTTGAACGAACTAAAACAATATAAAGATGAACCAGTGATTGTATCAGGTCAAAACAATGAAATGGCGAAAGATTCATTTGTTGTTTCTATTGTAGAAGGCTGGAGAGGAGAAGTTGTCCATGTTGCAATGACAGATGGCGAGGGTCAACTTTCAAGATATAAGATAAAAGACCCATCTTTCAATAATTGGTACGGTTTGGCTCTAGCCGTAAGAAATAACGGAATTTCAGATTTCCCTCTTTGTAATAAGAGTTTTAGTTTATCATATTCAGGAAATGATTTATAAGGAATAATATATTATGTTTGATACATTAAAATCTAGAATTTATCAAGGACAACAATTTATAAAAGATATCCCTAACGCACCTATGAGAAAACAGTTTAGGGGGTTGCCTGTATTGTGTAACAATAAGTGCGATGAGTGTAAACAATGTTTAGAGGTTTGTCCGACCGGAGCTTTAAAACTAAATCCGTTGACTATAGATATGGGTAAATGTACTTTTTGTGGTGCTTGTAAAAATATTTGTAAAACAGGT
>CAKUVB010000103.1 GCA_934693215.1 uncultured Candidatus Melainabacteria bacterium | reverse complement strand
CAAAAGTTCAAGAACAGTTTTTCTAATTCTTCTAACCTTTGCAGTATTTGTATGAATTACAAGCCCGTCTTGTGGTGGCATCGTACAAGAAGATTGAACTCCTCGTCCTTCAACCTCTACAACACACATTCTACAAGCCCCAAAAGTATCTTTCAAATCAGGACGATAGCAGAAGGTCGGAACATTGAATCCGTTTTTACGAATAACTTCTAATATATTTGCTTCATTGGTAAATTCACACTCTTTACCATTTATAATCATTTTACCCATTATATTTATTCCTCATACTCTAAGATTGTTCTATAGCCTTGAATGGACAGCCTGAAACACAAGCTCCACATTTTATACATTTTGATTGGTCTATTTTGTATGGCGATTTTAGTTCACCATGTATAGCCTCTGCAGGACAATTTCTCGCACATTTAGAACAACCTCTACATAAATCAGGGTTGATTGTATAAGTCTTAAGTGCAGTACATACTCCAGCAGGACATTTCTTATCCTTAATATGAGAAATATATTCATCTCTAAAATATTTTAAAGTCGAAAGTACAGGGTTTGGTGCAGTTTTACCCAATCCACATAACGAACCATCATTAACGGCATGAGCCAATTCCTCTAAAGTATCTAAATCTTCCATAGTACCATTACCTTTAACAATGCGTTCAAGTATTTTCAACATGTTTTTTGTACCCTCTCTACAAGGTACACATTTACCACAGCTTTCATGTTGAGTAAAATTCATGAAAAATCGAGCAACTTCTACAATACAAGTATCTTCAGCCATTACAACCAAACCACCTGAACCTACCATTGCTCCAACACTTCTCAAGCTATCATAATCCATCGGTAAATCTAAATGTTCTTCGGTCAAACAACCACCTGAAGGTCCACCAATTTGAGCAGCTTTGAATTTTTTGCCACCTCTTATACCACCACCGATATCAAAGATAATCTGTCTTAATGTTGTTCCCATTGGGACTTCGATAAGCCCTGTGTTATTAACTTCACCCGTCAATGCAAAAGTCTTTGTACCTTTTGATTTTTCTGTACCCATTTGAGCAAACCAATCAGCACCTTTTCGCATAATTACAGGAACATTTGCCAATGTCTCAACATTATTAATCAATGTTGGACGACCAAACAAACCTTTATTAGCAGGGAACGGTGGTTTTGGTCTTGGCATACCACGTTCACCTTCGATTGAAGCTATCAATGCAGTTTCTTCACCACAAACAAAAGCACCTGCACCTTCTTTGATATGGATATCAAAATTAAAATCAGAACCCATTATATTTTTGCCTAAATAACCAGCCTTTTCAGCTTGTTCAATAGCTATTTTTAATCGTTTAATTGCAAGAGGATATTCTGCCCTTACATAAATATATGCTTCATCAGCACCAACTGCAAATCCTGCAATAGCTATACCTTCAAGAAGTTTATGAGGGTCACCTTCCATAACACTTCTATCCATAAATGCACCAGGGTCACCTTCATCACCATTACATACAACGTATGATTTTCCACCCTTGTTTGCAGCCGTAAACTTCCATTTCATTCCGGTAGAGAAACCTCCACCACCACGACCTCTAAGTCCTGATTTTTCTATTTCTTCAATAACTTTATCAGGATTATTCTCTTTCAAAATATTGAATAAAGCTTCGTACGCATGAACAGAAATTGCCTCGTCTAAACACTCAGCATTAATATGACCACAATTCTCAAGAGCAGTTCTTACCTGTTTCGCATAAAAATTTATATCCTCACTTTTATGCACATGTTCATTTGTTAACGGGTCAACATACAAAAGTCTTTCAACAGGTTTTCCACCAACGATATGCGAATTATAAATTTCTTCCACATCTTCTTCTTTTACTTTTACATAAGCTGTATGTTTTTCAGGTATTATAACTAATACACCTTGTTCACAAAAACCATGACAACCTGTCGGAACTACTGTCATTTTATCGTAATCAGTTAACGCAGATACATTTACTCCCAACTCCTTAAATTTTTCAATAACTTTAAGTGAGCCATTTGCAATACAACCTGTACCTGTACAAACAAGAACTCTCAAGCCTTGAGCTACAATTTCTTTTTTTACCCTTTCTTGTTCTTGATAAATATCTATTTTCAAATCTGTTGTCATTATGCAGCTTCCTCCTTGATGATTGTATCAATAATTATACCTATTGCATCTGATGTCATTTGTGGATAAACTTTGTCATTAATAACAACAACAGGAGCTAGACCACAAGCACCAAGACAACTTACGATTTCTAACGAGAACATACCATCTTCCGTTGTCATACTTTTTTCGCCAAGACGAAGTTTTGTTTTAACTGCATTCAACACACTCATTGAACCTCTAACGTGGCAAGCAGTACCATCACAAACTTTTATCTTATATTTACCTTTTGGCTCTAACGAAAACTGAGCATAGAAAGTTGCAACTCCATATACTGTAGCTGGAGAAAGTCCTTCTATTTTTGTTCCAATAAATGTCATCGCATCTTCAGGTAAATAAGTAAATAATTCCTGTACTTGTTGTAAGATTGCAATCAAATTAGACTTCTTATATTCATAAGATGCCATAATCTCATCAATCTTCTCAAAACTAATCTTAGATTGATTTTCGGTCGTCATCAACGGCTCCTTTGCACTTAATATAATACTTTAATCGTTACAGATTTCACGAAAACACCAAATATCGTGAAAATTTACACTTATTATACAATTTTTTTTGATGAATTACAAGAATTAATTAAGTTTTACATTACACAAACTGACTTAACTTATTAAGAATTCAAATACGTTGACAAAAAATACACACCAATTACAACCAACACTACAAATACTATAGAAGAAATAACCTCAACATGAGAATGATGATGTTCCGGCAAATTATTTTGTTCTTTTTCCATTATATATCTCCTCTTTAGACTTTGTAAGAGTCATAATATCATCAAAGAACAAAGGTTGTATATAAGAAAGTCGGGGTATATTTAGTTTTGAAATTGTCTATATTTTTTAATTTTTGAAACATTTCTGTTCCATTCATTAACAATTCTTGTTCCCCAAGCAGCATTTGGGTTATATCCACCTTGTTGAATCTTTTGAACAGTAGTTTTACCAGTACGAGTATATCTTCTTTGAATATATGCACCAAATGAATCAATACTATCAGGGAAGTTTTTAAACTCCATAAAACCACCTTTTAGTTTCTTACGACCGGAAAAATTGTATTTAGTATGCTTTGCAGGAGCATTTCCATAATCTGATTCTACCCCAGCAACAGAAACCATAAACATAGCATTTACACCATATTTCTTTTCTGCTTCTAAAAAGTCTTTTCCAGTACCTTTTAATGGGGTATTATCTAAGATTAAATTTAATTCTTCTTCTGTAACATTAGAAGGTTGTGTTAAATTCGTTTTTACATTTACTTTTGCTAGTTTTATTGGCAATACAACAGGTTGCTGTGCAACGTATGTTGCATCATTCTGTTGCGTTTGTTTATTATTTATAATATCACCCATATCTTTTTGAAATGAAAGTTTGAATTGAGATTCTATTTCATCAGACCACTTCTGCCCTTCATATTGTCCAAACACAGAATTAAAAGACTTATATGATTTTTGGATATCACTAAAGTCATCAGCACTTACAATATCATCTTGAGAATTAAAATATTGTTTTATCTTATCGTCTACTGAACCTGCATTAGTTTTATTTTGAGCTTGTTTTGATTCTGTGTTGCGTTTATTTTTATCCACACCTCTCGGATTTATTCTAAATCCCATTGTTTGCCTCCTTGATATATTTTTTTACGGATAAAATTTTAAAAACTTTAGCAAAATTGAAGAAATATTACAAAAATTATGTACAAACAGCAAAATTTATTATTCACTATTTTTTACACTATTTACATGGATATTTTTAATAAACACAATTGGGATATAAAATTCAAAGCTCATACATACATCATCAAACCAAAAACTAACAAGATAACAATCCAAACGGACAACAAGCCTTATCTTGGTTCTTCTCCATACTTGATTACATCAGACAACAATTCAAAACAAGAAATGACAGAAGAAAACAAAAAATATTCAAAAACTATTCCAATAAAACAATCAAACATAAAATATCATATATTTTACGAAGATACTGGCAATACAGATAAAAAAAGCGGAAAAGATTACGAAATAAATAGTGACACCTTAGAACAAAAAGCATCATTCTTTTTAAGACAAAAATACAACCAACCTGTAATACATGCAATAAAATCAGGAAAAACAAATGGAAAACTTGTATATAAAGATAAAATAGGATTTCAAGATTCTGATTTTATAAACAACCTTAAACAACCAACAATTTTACTAACAAAAGAATTCACAAACGACATTTCTAATCCTAATCTAGTTGGCATAATTTACACCTCTGACGATACTGGAAGTTTCTCACATTTAGCAACTCAGCTACGAACAAGAACAGATGTTTGCGGTACTCTTTTTGATTCAGACATTATAAAAAACTTCAAAAAACTTGAAGGTCAAAATATTGAACTTGAAATGAAGGATAACTTCATTAAGTTTAACAAAACGTCAAAACTAAGCAACCATAAAACCTACCAAACGATTAATGTTCCAGAATTAAAATTTTCCGACAAAATACTTTCATCTAACGAATATACACCAAATCTAATCGGTGCAAAAGCTGTAAATCTTGGACGTTTAGAAAAATTAGCAAACGAAAGAAAAATAGACGTAATTATTCCAAAATCGATTGCACTTCCTTCAGGCTATATCGAAAAACTTCTTGATAAAGACGAAAAAACTCCTTATACCGAAAACCCTTCTTTACAAAAAGATATGGATACCATTCTTAAAACTTTACAAAATAACAATATAAAAACCGATAAATTTATGATTAGATCTTCATTTAACGGCGAAGACTTACCAAATTATTCAGCGGCTGGGATTTATCGTTCTGATTGTGTTCTTATGTATGGCAAAGATTATGATTTTGACAAAGAAAATTTATTTTATTCTATATTATTAGTTGCAGAATCAAAAAACAGTACTGATGCCAAAATATCACGTAAACGACATAATATACCAGAAGATAAAATAAAACCAGGAATTTTACTACAAGACAATATCGATGAAGATTATAAATTTACAATTTACACAAATGATGGTAACAACAACCTAAAAATAGATTTGTTCTCTAATAATGCTTGGGAATATGAAAATGCAATTCAACCACACGTTTTCACTTATGACAGAAAAAAAGACAAACTAACTTATGACTCTATACAAATGGATAATTCAGCAGTTACATTTGACGAGAACATGAACATTATTGATTCTGAGCCAATAAAAAACGATTTATCTAAAAATAAAAAATTATTCGAACAATTAAATAAACTTGTAAAAAATGCACTGGTCATTGAAAAAGAATTTGGTGCACCACAAGACATAGAAGGCGGAATAAAAGATAATGACCTTTATGTATGGCAA
Source organism: uncultured Candidatus Melainabacteria bacterium (assembly GCA_934693215.1). Lineage (GTDB taxonomy): Bacteria > Cyanobacteriota > Vampirovibrionia > Gastranaerophilales > Gastranaerophilaceae > UMGS1585. The sequence goes on along the minus strand of CAKUVB010000103.1, from coordinate 961 downwards.
ACTAGAAATATTGTACAAACATAATGGCAAATATTAAAATTTAATTATTACAACTACATAACCAAATTAACGAATATTAATTATTTAAAGAATTTATCCGCAACAGAATAATCTAAATTTCTCATATAATCTTCTGAAACTTTTTCTTGGTATCTTCCATTATAACTTTCAAATTTGTATTTTAAAAATGCTTCTACTGCAATATCTTTTTCTTTCATTTCAGGGTGTTCTTTTTTCATATTATCAATAAAATTCATATAATCTTTATCAACAACTATTGTTTTTATACCTGAATTTGTTGAACTATTAACCTTTTTAAAATAATCAGGGTCATTCTTTTTAGCTTCTGAATATAATTTATATTCCATAAAGAAGGTAACAACTTCTTGTTGAAGGGCAGGCATTTTATCATCTAAAAGAGCATGTGTTAATTCATGAGTTAAAATTGATGCAATTTCAGGTTTTGAAATTGCAGCCGTATCAATAGTTATTATATTACCTTCATGAATTCCGACTGAATATTTTCTTTTATTCTCATATAAGCATTGATCTTTTAAAGCTTTCGCATAATCCTGCTGCAATTCTGTTGGAAAATCCTTCATATTTTCTAACATATATATGCCACTTTCAAGAATTTTATATAAATCCTTTTTATCTTGAGTTGTAATTGTTTTATTTTTAATATTATTATCGACACTTTTATCATAACCAACATTATCTAATTCCGTTAAACTAGACAAGAAATCAGATAAATTAACACTTTCTACAGACTTATTTGTATTGTTATAATGTCCAGAGGCAGAAAAATAACCTTTTTCTTGGTTATCAATATTACCGTCACCATTTAAATCAAAAATTTCAAAACCTTTTTTAACATTGCCATTATTATCAACGATATCTTTAAATTCAATTTGCTCGTTATTTTTAAATAAAGTTTTTATCTCTGGTGTAACTATATTAT
>CAKUVB010000102.1 GCA_934693215.1 uncultured Candidatus Melainabacteria bacterium | reverse complement strand
AAAATTATATTAGAATCTTTTAATTATCTTCAGCTAAGATTAAGCATTGAATGTTTTGAATGAAGTTTCAATGTTTTTGCTGATAACCTTGTTTACTGCGTCCATTTCAGTTTGGATAGCAGAGTGTTCTGTGTTCAATTGAGATAATCTCAATTCAAGGTTTTTATCTTGAGCTTGAAGAATTTCAATGTGTGCATTGATTTCGTTTTGTTTTTGGTCATATACATATTGGTCATAAGTATATTGGTTGTAAGCATCTTCATAAGCATTATCATCTGTTTCTGTGCTTGCAGTCATTGTGTAAGTATTACCTTCTGCATCTGTCATAGATGAGATTCTGCCAGTTGTATCAAATTCGATTTGAACACCACTTAATTGAGTTTTTTGAGTTTTGTTCATAGAAGCAACTGCAAAAGTTGTTATGCTTAGAGTAGAATTATTAGCACTTTTTTCAACATCTTCTTTCTTAGCAAATCTGATACCGGTGCTTGATTTGTATTGGTAGTATTCATTGATATCTAAACCTGCGTTTATGAAAGCTTCTTTGTATTCAGAACCAACTGTAGAGAAAGTTGTATCATTTGAAGCTGAGTAAGTAACAACATTATCGCTACCGTATGTGTTATCAGAAGTGTTTTCTTGGAACTTAGTAACTTTTTCTCCTCTGTCTAAAGCATTTTGGTAAGAAGCTCTGTCTGCAAGTTGAACACTAACAGTAGAGTATCCGATTTCATCAGATTCTTTTTTTACTAAAGCTGTGTATTCATCTTTAAGTTTACCTTTGTCTAAAGCTGCAGTTTTATCAACTTGATTTCCGTATTTGTCGTAAAAAGTTACATCTCCGGCAGCAACTCTATCATCAGAGTATCTGTCAGAATTGTTATTTAATGCAGTAAATTCGCCATGTTCATCATCTTCTCTGAATGTTTGAACATAATATTGTAAATCAGCGTTGTATGCTTCTGTTGGATCAGCAACTTGTTCAGCTTTACCGGTTTTAGTAGAGCTTGCATTAGCACTTGCAGTAATTTTGTATGCTGTGTTTTCTTGAACTCCGATTGAAGCAAGAGTTGTAGTATATTCTACTAAATAGTTACCTTTGTTATCTTGAGGAAGAACTTGAGCGATTGTTGCATCGTTACCTCCGATAACAAATGAATATTTAATAGTAGTATAATCATCTGTAGATGGTGGTGTAGGAACTGTCATTGTCAATAAGCTGTTATAATAATTTGCAGATTGGTTTGACAAATTAGTTCTTTGTTGGTTTATTTGTTGACCTTCAAATTCTAAGTTAGATTGTCTTGCTGTTAAAGATAACAATCTTGCTTGTGATGCTGACAAACCCATAATCAATTCTCCTATAATTTTTCCTTATAGTTTTGATTACGGCTTGTTTTATATAAATCTTTAGCTTTTTGGGGTGATTTGTTACATTTATTTACATTGTAACAATATGTAAATTATATAACCTTAAAATAGCAATTTTTTATATACTAAATACTTTATTAATATATACAGGGTATAACAAACTAGAGAAAAAGGAGAATATAAATTATGGCAAGAGTACTTATTTCAATGCCTGAACAATTTTTAGGCGAAATCGACAATGTAGCAGAAAACGAAAATCGTTCACGTTCTGAACTTATTCGTGAAGCATTAAGAACTTACATTCATCGTAACAAAATCAGAAATACTGCTTATGCAGCTAAAAACGCTGAAATGTTAGAAGCATTGTTAGATTAGAAATTTAACAATTGCCATAATATAATATAAATAGTTGGATTTTTAGGCTCTGATTACATCAGAGCCTTTTTGTATATTATAAAAAATATACTATTTTTTTATGAACTTTTGTAAAAATTTTCTACAATACTAGCAAATTTTTTCCTTTACATGCATTACAATTAGTGTGTTAGACCTTTTGGAGTGTGTGATATGTTAGGAGTTCAAAATTCATTACCAGTTACTAATTCGGTAAAATTCGGACAACGAGAACATTATAATTATGATAACTACAATCATAATTATGATTATGATGACAGTGATACGTTTTCTCAAGAAGATATTGAATCTGAAAGAGATGCAAAATTAAAAGATTTGAACGAAACAAGAGCAAGTTTTGATGATTTAGCTGACAACCTAGACAAAAATCCAAATGCTATTTCTAAAGGTGCGGGAAAAGTTGTTAGATTTGCCTCTGCAGCAATCGGTATTGCAACAACATTCATTATGGCAAAATACGGTTCTAAAGTAACAATTGGAGCTTTAAGAAATTTCGCAAAATCTAAAACTGCAACTAATGTTCTGGAAGGTGCAAAAAAAGTTTCAACCCCTCTAACAAATGGCTTTAAAATTGCAAGCGAATTTGCCTCTAAAAAAGCAGCTCCTCTAATAAATAAACTTAAAATGTCACCATTCGGTAAAAAAGTTGTAGAATTCGCAGAAAAACCTAACGTTAAAAATATGCTTGGAAAAGTTAAAGAATATAAAGAAGCTACAAAAAGCTTCATGAAAAATATTAATGCAGATAAAATTCAATCAGGCGTTGAAAACACAATGGCTGCATCAACAACAGCATCTGTTATAATTGATGATTTAGCTGGTAGAAACGATAATAAATCAAACATGAATTTAGCATTAGGAGCTTCAGGAGGTGACAAATAATGGAAGGTATGACTTCAAATTATGTAGGTGTTCCTCATAGAGCAATTACAAGAGAACAAGTACAAAGAGCAAAACAAAGAGCTCAAGAAAATTCAACAGAAATGGCTGTTGGTGGAGCTGTTGGTACTGCAACTTTTGCTACATTAAAAAATTCTACAAAAATTAGTAATAGTGCAGTAAAGTTAGTTCAAGAATCTAAATTACTTCAAGCTTCTAAAAAAGCTAAAATTTTGAAAATATTTGGAAAAGCTAAATTCTTGAAAAATCCGGTTGTTCAAAAGATTGCAGGACCTTTAGCTGGTTTTGCAGCTCTTTCATCAGTTGTTGGTTCTGCCTCTAAAATCGCAGATACTTGCACTTATTTAGAAGGTCAACGACCTATTGCAGATGCATAATATACGCAAGAACAAAACAAAAATTAGTATAAAAAGACTCCTAGAAATAGGAGTCTTTTTTATTTATATAATTATCTTATTATTCTTTATTTTGTAGTTTGAATAAATAAACTAATCAAATCATTTAATGCACCATATTGTTTTTGATAATTTTGAGATTGTTTTTCTAATGCTGCAATTTGTTTTCTATACTCTTGAATTGTAGCTTGACATTCCTTAGCAGATTCTTTCAAATTATCTTGAACATCTTGAGCTTCTTTTAGTACATTTTTCATAGAAATACCAAGAGCTTCCATTGTTTGTTTAATGATTTGAGCACCAGTATGTCTGGTAACACCACTTGGTAATTGTGAAATAAGTTTTTTCAAAATAACAATATTTGATGGCATTTCTAAATCATTTATTTCAGGAGTAAATTTTGGAGCTTGAACTTCCTCTTCAAAAGCATCTAAATTGATATCTGCGAACGAATTAGAAACATTATCCTCCGTAAACATATTTTGAGGTTGAATAGCTTCTGGTTCAACTTCTTTTTCAACAAATACACCTGAATCAAATGTATTTATACTTGAAAAATCCGCAGGGACAGATGTTGGTTCAACTTTTTCTTGAGAAATAGCTTCATCAACACTTGGTATTAAGCCATCTACAGCAGCTGGTGTTTCTACTATTTCAGGTAATTCACCTTCTGATTGTTTCTTTAGTGCTTCTACAATTTTCTTTCCTACACCGTCATTTAGTTTATTATTCAAAGTTCTAACCTCTCTTTTTATATCTCCTACAGGTTATTATATCCAAAATATTTTTTTTTATCATAAAAAGTAAACTTATGTGAATATTATTGACAAAATTTGCCCGATATTAGTGTTTGTAATACAATTATTATTAATGTAGTGACCGGGTTGGAATTTAAAAACTTACCGGTAGTGTATAAATTAAGGAGATATTGATATGAAATCAAAGAATTTTTTGTTCACTTCAGAATCTGTAACTGAAGGACACCCAGACAAAGTATGCGACCAAATTTCTGACGCTATTTTGGACGAATTTTTAACAAAGTACCCTCAATCAAGAGTTGCAGCAGAAACTTCTGTTACAACAGGTATGGTACTTGTTTCTGGTGAAATTACATCAGATTGTTATGTAGATATTCCGTCTGTAGTTAGAAATACAATCAAAGATATCGGATATGTAGGAGAATCAAGCGGTGGTTTTGATGCAAACACATGTGCAGTATTAACAAGTATTGATGAACAATCTACTGACATTGCAGGTGGTGTAAACAAAGCATTAGAATCTAGAAAAGATAATGCTGATGTTTCTGTAGATGAAACAGAAAGTATTGGTGCAGGTGACCAAGGTATTATGTTTGGTTATGCTTGTAACGAAACTCCTGAGTTAATGCCATTACCAATCAGTTTAGCTCACAAACTTTCTTATAGATTAGCACAAGTTAGAAAAGAAGGTTTATTATCATATTTAAGACCTGATGGTAAATCTCAAGTTACAGTTGAATATGTTGATGGAAAACCTTCAAGAATACATACAATTGTATTATCAACTCAACATGACCCTGAAATTAATGGTATTTCTGACAACAAACAAGTTCAAGAAATAATCAGACAAGATTTACAACGTCTTGTTATTGACTATGTATTTGAAACAGAAACAATCAAACTAGATTCTGAAACAAAAATCTTAATAAATCCATCAGGAAGATTTGTAATCGGTGGACCTCAAGGTGATGCCGGTCTAACAGGTCGTAAGATTATCGTTGATACTTACGGTGGTTATTCAAGACATGGTGGCGGAGCTTTCAGCGGTAAAGATCCAACAAAAGTTGACAGATCAGCAGCTTATGCTTCAAGATATGTTGCAAAAAATATTGTTGCATCAGGTCTTGCAGAAAAATGCGAAATAGAATTGGCTTATGCTATCGGTGTTGCTGAACCAATTTCTGTATTCGTTGATACTTTTGGTACAGGTAAATTATCTGATGATGAAATTTCAGATATCGTTAAAGAAAACTTTGACTTGTCACCAATGGCTATTATCAAACAATTTGATTTAAGAAACTTACCGGCAAAAAATGGTGGAAAATTCTATCAAAGATTAGCTGCTTATGGTCACATGGGACGTACTGATATTAATGTACCATGGGAATCTACAGATAAAGCTGCAAAATTAAGCCAATACTTAAAAACAAGTTGTTGCGTTTAATAAACTAATAAATTAGTTTCAACAAAAAGGCGAGTGATTAACCCACTCGTCTTTTTGCTTAATAAACCTTTACTATTTCACTTATAGAAGTGTCTATGGTAAAATTATAGAGTACGTACAATTTTTATGGGGAGTAGATTAGGTTAAATAATTTAACCAATCAAAATATTTATGGGGAACGAATCTGCTGCAGAAAAAACCGAATCCGCCACACCCCGCCGAAGGGAGAAAGAGCGAGAACGTGGTAATATATCCAAGAGCAAAGATTTAGCATCGGCTCTTGTTATTACTGTGTCTGTAGGTCTATTGGCTGTTATGGGCAAATATATGCTTGATAAACTCCTTGATTTACTTAGGTTTACATTTACCAATATTAATCCTCATACAATTTGCACAGACAATGTAATGGGACTTCTTGCTCCTTATTTTCAAGTTTGTGTATCTGTTGTTTTACCATTTCTTGTAATCCTAGCAATAGCAGCATTGTTAATTGTTAGATTAAATGTTGGACAAGTGTTTGCCATAGAGAAGGTAAAATTTGATTTTAACAATATTTCACCACGTAGAGTTTTGCAAAACGCAAAAAAACTTTTTAATCCATTTGAACCAAGAACAATTGTTGAATTTGTTAAATCAATAATCAAAATTGTTGTTGTAGGTGCGTGTGGTTATGCAACTGCGAATGGTAGAAAAGATGAATTATTTGCAATTCTTGGAACAGACCCTGCGACATCTTTAGGTGTTATATGTTCAATTCTTATCAAAATGCTTATCAATATGTGTTTAGCAATGATAGTTTTAGGTCTATTGGATAAAAAATATCAAGATTGGGAATACGAAAAATCCATCAAAATGACAAAACAAGAAGTAAAAGATGAGTTTAAGGATATTGAAGGAGACCCTAAAATTAAATCAAAAATTAAGTCTATTCAAATTCAAATGTCAAAACAACGTATGATGGCAAATGTTCCAAAAGCAGACGTTGTAGTAACAAATCCAACTCATTATGCAGTTGCAATAAAATATGATAAAACAGTAGCACCAGCACCAATGGTCATTGCAAAAGGTATAGATTATGTAGCATTTAAGATTCGAGAGATTGCAAAAAGCAACAATGTTCCGATTGTAGAAAATCGTCCAATTGCACGAGCTTTGTATAATACAGTTCCAATTGATGGTATAATACCATCAGACTTATATGTTGCGGTGGCGGAGA
>CAKUVB010000101.1 GCA_934693215.1 uncultured Candidatus Melainabacteria bacterium | reverse complement strand
GATTAATCCTTTGAATTGCTTCTTTATCTGTATTATTTATATCCGTAAATATTTCAGCCAAATTTTTGTTTTCAATTTTATTAATGAGTTTTGTTAGAATCTCATTGTTAGATTTTATTGAAGCTACAGGAGTATTAATTTCGTGTGCAACTCCAGCGATTAGTTGACCTAAAGATGCCATTTTCTCAGAATTAATCAATTGGATTTGTGTATCTTTTAATTGTTTTAATGTCGCCTTTAGTTCTTTAACTGTTTCTATGTTCTTTTTATAAAGTTTTGCGTGAACAATAGCCGTTCCAAGTTGAGAAGATATGCTTTCTAAAATATCGAGTTCTTCGTTCAGACCTCTTTTTTGTCTGGATAATATGACTACAATACCTAACATTTCAGACATATGATATATAGGAGTTATTATTCTTTGAACTGATTCTTTTAGAGGTTCAGAGTTCAAATTTTCTCTCATACATCTAGAATAAGATATTTTATTATTTTTAAGTGTCTTAATTACATTATTATCAAACATTACTGTAGAATTAATATCTGAAATGTTTAAGGATTGTGTAATTGAGAATTTTTTGTTATTAAATTCTGCATAATAAGCTTTAAAAGCACCAAACATAAAAGCTAACTCTTTTAATGTAGGGTTTATAATACTAGGCAAGTCAATAGATTCTCTTATTATATTAGAGATTTTGTTAATAAGTGCCATTTTTATAGCTTGAGCTTGTGCTTTTTGTTTAATATGTTGCAAATCATTATTTTGTTCGGTTAAATTTTCGTAATTTTTTTCTAATAAATTATGTTTTTTTTCTAATTTGTCATATTTTTCTTGAGATGTAGCATCTGTGAAAAATATAATTGTATATTTCCCTCTTTTTATTGCATTGATATTGTAATAATAGAACTCATTTTGTTTATATTGATAAGAAATATATGCAACAAAACTTTCTTTTGAACGTACTGCTTGAATAATTGGAGAATGAATTTCTAAGTTCTCAGAATCAAGAGGACATATATCATAATTAATTTTATGTAAAAACTTTTTTATATTCTTAAAATCGGGAAAATAACGACAAAAAACATTGTTTTTATAAACAAGTTCTATGTCATTATTTAAAACCATTACAGGGTTATTAAATTTATTAAAAAAATCGAATTTTTCCACAAGATAATTATAGCTTCATATTGTAAACGATTGCAAATAAAAATTTACATCTTGAAATATTTTGGTAAATCTGAAAAAATTCATGATACATTAGTATTTGTTAAGAGCAAATGGGATTAGAAATAGGAGATTCTAATGGCGGAGTATTTAAGTAAGGAAGAGATAAAGCAGTGGAGAAGTTCTTTGGAAAAAATTACCCTCGAAGAATATGCTGCTAGATTGGGCAAAGTTGTTGCTGATGCAAGACCAACCAATGATTTAGTTGATATTGTAATGAGCGGAAATAATACGTCAACTGAAGCTTTAAATAATAAAAGAACAGAAAAATTATCTAATATTGCTGAACGTGCTTTTGAAAGAGAAAGACAATTATCACATACACCATTCTCGTTCAAAGCTCCTGCTACAGAGAATAAACCTGTAAAAGAACACAAATCTGTTAAACAAGAAAATATTGTAAAAAATGAAGTTGTTGAAAAAATTATGCAAAGACAACAACAAGAAAAACAAGAAGATACTTTAAGAGAAGAAGTTAATATTGTTTTGAAGAAAAATTTAACAGATAGAGAGCAAGTTGTTTTTGATTATTTCTTGAACCACAGAAATACAACAGTATATGCAAAAGATTTGGCTGCTTTACTAGGTTTGCCAAGAGATTATATATACAAATATATCAAAAATTTACGTTCAAAAATTGAAGGTGATAAACTAAAAAATGCTGATAGAGGCGGTTTTGTTCTTGCCGATTAATTATAGGATCGTAAATTATTATGATTAATATTGGTATATTAGATTTTTTAATGAGTACAGCTCATCATATATTTGCTATTAATTGTTCAAGTAATTTTGAGTATACGGATAATTTATTTGAAAAGATTTTGACGGCTAAATATTGTACCGCTGATATTAATCTTGGGGTTTTTTATATAAGAAAGAACTCCGATAATAATTATTTATTAATAGATGGAAAACGTCGATTGCTTTCTTTAATGTTATTATTGAAAGCAATCGCTGATTTTCAAGAGGAGCAATCTCCAGACAATCCATATCTTGCAAAACAAATTAATACAAGATATTTAAAATTCTTAGAGGTTGTAAAACTAAGTTTGTTTGGGTTGGAAAAAACAGTTTATGAAAAAATCATAAATAAAGAGCCATTGTCTTATAACGAAAAGCAGACAGAGGTGTATAGAACATTCCAATTATTTAAAGATGATATTAGACACTTAGAGTTTGAGTTAGAAGATTTTTATGAACTTTTTGGAAAAGTGACTGCAAATGTTGTTTTTGTAGAGAATGATTATAATCCTCGTGAGTTATTTTATTTGTTGAATAAAGATTCTAGGTATTTAAATCAACTTATGTTGATAAAATCATATTTGGCAGAGTTAAAATATCCGCAATTAGTTAATGATTTGTATTATTTGTTTGGGTATAAGGAAGAAGTTTTTGTTTCATTCTTTAAATCATATCTTTCACCAAAATTTAACAGAGTTATAAAAGATTCAAATTCTGTTTATGATTATTTTGTTAAATATATAGATATGGTAAAGCAGTATCAAAGTCTTGATGATATTGCGGCAGCAATTCTAAAAACTGCAAAGATTTATAAAAAAATGTATAATGCAGAGTTTATGGATTCTGATTTGAGGAGTATGTTTATTAAAATAATTTCTAATAATGGTAGAGATACTTTTTCTTATTTGTTAGAATTATGTGAAGATTATGAAAATAAATATCTTTCAAAAGAAACATTATTAGAAGTTTGTACGATTATTAATACATATTTGTGGGAACGTACTAAAAAAAGTTCTCTAGTAAATGAAAATTTTGATTTTTCAAAAATGGTTCACGAACTTAATCAAGTTATATATGATGAACAATCATAGTGAGTTACAAAACTCAAACTAAGAGGTTAAGTTTTGTAAGGTTTGAGATGGGAGTATAATTAATCTCCAAATATAAGTTTGTAATATTGTTCTTGTATTTTATGGGGAGATTCATTTGGTGCAATTTTTCTTAAATTATCCCAATTTGGTAGCATTATTTTATTTTCAGGAGTATAAAACCAATTGCCAGCCCTAAGATTTTGTTCATCAATAAAACCAGATTTAGTTAATTTTTGTAAGTCTTTAAAAGTCCTAAGTTTGTCAGTTTTGGATACTTTTTCTTTACCGTCAATATAATATTGCTTAAGATTACCTGTTTCTGTTCCTGGAATTTTGGTTATTAGGTATAAGCTATTATCTTTTTTTATTGCAGATATTAATTTTGGGGTGCAAGCTAAATCTAATTTATTTAAAATATTTAAATTAAAAACTGCAGGCTCGCTAAAATGAGCTAAAGAAGTTTTTATATTGTAATCTTTATATTTAAAGTTAGTATAATCTAGCATTTCAAAACTATCTGACTCTTTTGATAAATTAAGTAACATATTATCTGCTTCTGCTGCAGTTTTGGTATCTTTTATATTTTTTATTAACATTTGTATATAGTTATCTGTTGTATTCATGTTATTTAAATTAATTTCTCCATGTTTTACTAAAGTATTATTTGAATTAATTTTATTCAAAACACTAAAATTATGCAATTTAAACTTATTCATATTTTATCCTCTTTTTATATGTAATTATATAATTAACAAAATTTTTTAAAAATTTTTAAATTTCAACGATTCTTTTAGATTTTTTAGATTTAATTTATTTTTATCAATAAATGCTTTTTTTGTTGCTGATAAATCTATAGGGTTTAAAGGTTTCTTTGTTAACTTTAGTGATACATCATCTTTTGTTTTTGTAACTTTGTTTGAGTTTGAAGAAGTATTTGTGACTGAATATTTATCATTTGATTGAATTTGTGGATTACCTCTATATTGAGCTATTTTATCATTAATTATGCAAAGTATACTATCATCTAAAGATATTTTATTAGCTTGAGAATTATTTAAATTAAAATTTAATAAATAACCGGAAAAACTTGAACAATTATCAGGTATCATGTATTGAAAAGCTGTGCATAAGGCATTATGTCCAACTCCCATATTCCCAATAGCTTTTGAGAGTAACATTCTATCTTCTTCTGGTAATTGTTTTATGAAATCAGAATAACTAACAATCATAGTATTATCATACAAAAGTTTATCATTGGGTCTATTGTGTTCAGCTATAGCATTAGTAATATTATTGTGTCCTTCCGCAGCACATGTAATAGGAGAAAATATTATTGTTGTATTTGGATTGTTTTTGGTGAAATCTTTATATTTGAATTCTTGTGCAATCATAGTAGCTCCGGAGCCAACAACATCATCTAAGAGTACAATAATTTTTCCGTCAGGAAGTTTTGTTGTACCATCACTATATATAATTTTTGAAGAATCAATATTATTAACATTAGCATACATATAGTCGACTAATTCAAAGCTTTTACATTTTGTTGGGTAAATATATATGACATCATCCATTGATTTTCCTAATGATTTAACATATGTTTCAATTTGAGAGTATTTGTTTTTTAATAACTCAACAAATGTATCATTTGAACTTGTTTTTAACATGTGATCTACATATTTTGCCAATAAAGATTTAACTTTTTCAGCCTGAGTTGTATCAGTATATTTTAAAGCTTCAACGTATCCATCAATTGTTGCTCTAATTTCAGTAGCAGTAGGAATATTGGGTCTGATTTGTTCAGAAATATCAGAAGCTTTATTATTTGTAGTAGTATTAACTCTTATAGATTGAATCTTATCGACAATATCATCACCTAGAACAGTTTTTATTCTTTCTCTATGACTGTCATTTATAACTTCATCTAGATTTTTTCCTTCTTTTATTTGCATAATAACAGCTTCTGTCATTGCTTTTAAGCTTTGTCCACCATTCAAAGCTGTATATGAATAAGAATTGTTACCTATTTCTAATCCGGTGCCGTCTAAATTTACTAATACTATATTTCCATCAGTAACAGATTTTTTAAATTTTTCTATTTGAACATCATCTAGACTTTCAAGGTATTTAAGACTGGCATTATCTAAAATAAAACCACTCTTAGACGATGAACCTGTTAAATCAATTTGTTTTTTATTTTTTGTAATATAATTTAGAACTGAATTCATTGAAATATTTGAATTTGTATAAAAAGCCCCAATATTTAATGATGATAGCATTTTCCCAACTTCTTGTAATTGAGAATAATTACCAAATTGTGTCAAACGTCCCATAATATTTAGAACGTCTTGTTTTGGCATATTATATTGTTGGCTTAGAGCATCTGCCCAATCAGATATTTCTTCTGGAGTTACAACTCCCATTTGTTTTTCCATTTTTGAACTTAAATATTCACTAATTTTAGGAATATCATTATACATCGGATCATTAATATCTAAGGATTTTGAGGTCGTTATTTCTGTTTTTTTATTACCTTTTACAATTTGCATTTCTATTTGAGTAAGTGGAGTATTAAGTCTTTTAGGAACCTTTATACTCGTACCAATATCTGTTAATGGTACAACAACGAATTTTCCGTTTGTTTTTGTAATCATCAAATGAGCATCAGCAATTTTATCAAATTGTGACCAATTTTTATCTTTGTATAAACCATTAACTTTACCTAAAATAATACTTTGTCCATCAGGCATGGATTTATATGGCTCAGCATCTAGAAAAATATCACATTGTTTTGCTAAACTAATATGAGCATCTGCAGATACAGTTGTTGGCTCAAATTGGTTAATAGTTTCAGGAGGTTTAGCATTTGTTTTATCTATAGCTTTTTTATCTTTCATGTCTGTTTGATATTTATGAATCAAAGCATCGTTTAAAGCTTTTGAGTATGAAGCTTCGTCAAGTATAATTCTTGTACCATCTTTGCGATATCCATAATATGAACCATTCGCATAAGACGCTACTAATTTACCATTATTATATATGAGCTTAGCTTTAACACCAGCTTTATTAAAATCTATAGTTCCATATTTATCTGTTATATTAATTTTATTTTTAGGATTATTTAAATTTTGTATTTCTTGAATTGTATTTTCAAGCGAAGATTGCTCTAAAGTTACAAATTCACTCTTCTTTACTTTTGAAGGCAATTTAACTTCACCTTGATTCATCTCTTCTGGAAGCTTATTAGAATATATTTTTATATTGTTTCCTGAAGTATTTTTTACAATATAGGAATTACCTTGTTTAGTAATTGTCAAATGGTTTAATTCAACTGTGTTATCTGCATAATCCATTTGAATATCTGTATCAGAAGCTTTCGCACTATCTTTTCGTCCAATAGTAACACTTTGTCCATCTTCTAAATTATCTAATTTTAATTTTATTTCAGGAGTATTTAGCTTTAATTCAAATCCATTATCACCTAATATTATAT
>CAKUVB010000100.1 GCA_934693215.1 uncultured Candidatus Melainabacteria bacterium | reverse complement strand
GATTTTGTGTTAATGGATTTGTTAATACCAACTGAAAGGGAAGGTTTTATTTTACTTGCAGAGATAAAGAGAATTGCGGCGAAGAAGGGTATGAAGCCAATTATAGGTGTAATGTCAGTTGCCGGTAAAAAAGAACTAAAAGCAGAATCTTTAGAAAAAGGTGCAGATTTTTATCTTGAAAAATCAAATAATTGGCAAAAACGTTTATCAGATATAGTAGCTGATTATATTAACGAGGGAGATTTTAGTAATGAAAACTAAGGGTTTATTTGATGTAATATCTCCAATTATGATTGGACCTTCAAGCTCTCATACCGCAGGTGCAATCAGATTAGGGCTAATGGCTAGAACAATATATAATGCACCTATAAAAAAAGTTTGTTTCACATTGTATAATTCATTTGCTCAAACAGGTAAAGGTCATGGTACTGATAAAGGTCTTTTAGCTGGAATAATGGGGTTTCATGTTGATGATGTAAGAACTAAGAATATATTTTCAATAACAGATATAGAATATGAGTTTCATTTTGCAGAGGATTTAAGCCGACACCCGAATTCAGTAGATATAAAGATAAATGATGATATGATGATTTCAGGTTGTTCCATTGGTGCCGGAGAAATAAGAATTACAGAAATAAATGGTTTCTCTGTAAATTTAGCAGGACAATATCATACTATTCTTTTGATGTATAAAGATAAACCTGGCATGATATCAACAGTAAGTAAATTTGTACAAGATAGAGATATAAATATCGCATCTTTGCATTGTGATAGAAATGAAAAGGGTGGTGTCGCATCAATGTATTTGGCTCTTGATGCTGAGCCTCAAGAAGAAATTGTTGATGACATAAAAAATATAAATGATGTTTATTTTGTTACTAAGGTTAGGAAGTTAGATTAATGAAATTTATGACTTTTGAAGAACTAATAAAAGGTTGTTCTGCAGAAAATAAAAAAATATATGAATTAATACAGGAGCAAGAGGCTCAAGAAGCAGATGTTTCTGTTGAAGAAATTCGTGAAAAAGTAAAAATAAATATTGAAACTATGCGTTCAACAATAAAAACAGGTATGGTTTCAACAGAAAAAGCAATTAGTAATTGGTGTGGTGATGACTGCGAAAAATTACAAGAACGATATGCGAGTAAAAGAGCATTGTTTGGTAAGTTATTTGAAAAAATTATTACGTATTCACTTTCAACAATAGAAGAAAACTTGCGAATGGGTAAAATAGTTGCTTGTCCAACAGCCGGTTCTTGTGGTATTGTTCCGGCGGTATTAGTTGCGGTATCAGAAGAATATAATATAACAGAAGATGAACAAATAAATGCTTTGATAACTGCAGGTGGTGTAGGTGCAATAATATCAAATAAAGTTCAACTAGCAGGTGCAGTTGCAGGGTGTCAAGCAGAGTGTGGAGTTGCTGCCGCTATGTGTGCAGGTGCGTTGGCTCAAATGCTAGGTGGCAGTATTTCTGAAATTATTAATGCCGTAGCATTAGCAATGAAAAATCTTTTGGGACTTACTTGTGACCCTGTTTGCGGGTTGGTTGAAGTTCCTTGTGTAAAAAGAAATCCTATATTGGCTATTCATGCCGTAACTTCAACAGAATTAGCTCTTGCGGGTATTGAAAGCAAGATACCTTTAGATGAAGTTATTGATGCCGTAAGACAAACTGGTCAGTTGATGTCACCAATGTTGAAGGAATCTTCTTTGGCGGGATTGGCTACTACAAAAACGGCGTTGAAGTTGAAAGAGAAAATATTTGAGTAATGAAGATTCTTGGAATTTTGCCGATAAGTATTGGTGGCAGGTTAACAACTTCAAGTATATTAGACGGTTTTCGTTTGTTAGGGCATAATGTTGTTGTTTATGATGAATTAAAAGACAATTATCCTATTGAGGATAATTATGATTTGATTGTAGGGTATGATTTTTCTCCTATTAAACTAAAAAGAGATTTTAATTTATCTATGAAATGTGTTGCTTATTTCTCTGACGAAATTCGTAATAGAACCTCTGGTCCACATTGGAAAGAATTGTTAGAAGATTTAAAAAGAGATGATGTTTATACTTTTTATTGGGATAGAGCACTTGTCAAACAAGAAAATTTCAAGAATTTGTTTTATCTCCCTCATTTTGTTAATACAAAAATTTATAAAAATAAAGATATTCAAATTGAATCAGATGTTATGTTTGCAGGACGTCTTGATACAGATTATAGATTAAATATGATAGTCGATTTAGTTGAGAGCTTGGGAGTATCTTTCAAATGGTATGCAATAGAACGTCATTATCAAGATGCCTTGAATAGAGTTAAGAATAAGCAAACTATAGAGAAAATTTATTCAGGATTTATTGATAATGAACAAGATATGGCAAAAGCTATAAACAAAACAAAAATTGTTATAAATATGAATTCTCAAGGTGTTTCTTCTCTAAACTATAGGACAATGCAAACTTTGGCTTGTAAAAGATTATTAATTAGTGATGAGCGGAAAGAGTTAGATTTGTTTGATAACAAGATTCCTACATATAAAAATGGTGAGGATTTAAAAGAGAAGATTTTGTTTTATTTGCATAATGAACAAGAATATAACAGGGTTACAGAGTGTTGTGAAAAGATTTGTCGAGAAAAATATTCGTCAATAGAAGGCGTAAAATATATATTAGAAAAAATAAAAGCTTAAGCATTTATTATAAATCTAAATTTTCTTCATAGACAAATAATTTTTATGTTATAAAATTGTATTGTTACGATAAGAGGACTTATAATAATATGATGGATCAAATTGTAAAAGTTGTTTGGGATTTAAACGATAATACTGAGAACAGATACCAATTAGTATATGAAATTGCAGAATTAGCAAAAAAATTGGTTGATGAAACCCAAATGAAAAAGAACCGTGAAGATTTCGGATACGAAGATTTTTCAGAACCTTCATACAAGAAAGAAAATCCGGTAGAACATGCTATCATGGTTAAAGCTGCTGAAGCAGATGATGATAGACTTGTTGGTTAGAAAATTTTTATGAGAATAGGGCAGGTGTATTCTGCCCTATTTCTATGTGTTTTGTGTAGGAGTATCGTTATGGAAAAAACTATTGATTTTATTCAAAAAAAGATTAAGGATTTTAAACCGGAAATAGCTATAGTTTTAGGTTCAGGATTAGGTGATTTGGCTGATGAGTATAATGAGATAACAATACCTTATTCTGAAATTCCAGGGTTTCCTGTATCTACTGTTCAAGGTCATAAAGGACAACTTGTATTTGCAACAATTAATGGTAAAAAGGTTATGATGATGCAAGGTCGTTTTCATTTCTATGAAGGTCATTCAATGGAAACGGTTACATACCCTATTAAGGTTATGAAAAAATTGGGGATAAAAACAGTAATATTAACGAATGCAGCGGGTGGTGTAAATGTTTATTTTAAACCGTCAGATTTAATGCTAATAACAGACCATATAAACTTTATGGGTACAAATCCACTAATTGGACCAAATGATGAAAGCTTAGGAACAAGATTCCCTGATATGAGTGAAGTTTATACAAAAGAATTAAAAGAAAAAGCTCGTGCTTGTGCTAAAAAGTTGGGTATAGACCTTCAAGAAGGTGTTTATATGGCTTTGACAGGTCCAACTTATGAAACCCCTGCTGAAGTTAAAATGGTTAGATTTATGGGTGCTGATGCTGTTGGTATGTCAACAGTTCCAGAGGCTATTGTAGCTTGCTATTGTGGAATGGAAGTTTTGGGCTTGAGTTGTATATGTAACTCCGCTGCAGGGATTAGCACTGTAGGTTTATCTCACAAAGAGGTTTTAGAAGCTGCAGAAGCTGCGAAGTCTAAGTTTAAAAATCTTGTACTTGAAGTTATTAAAGATATTTAGGAGAAAAGATGCTAAAAGGGCCATTTTTAGATAGAAATTGGATGGGGCAAAATTCAGATTATGAATCATCTGATATTGTTATGATGGGAATGCCATTTGACGGAACTGTTTCATACCGTTCAGGCTCTAGATTTGCTCCTGAGCAGATAAGACTTGCGAGTTGGGGATTGGAAGAATATTCTCCTACTTTTGATAAACATTTAGAGGATTGTAATTTTCATGATGTCGGGGATTTAGAGTTTCCTTTAGGAAATACTAAGAAATCTCTAGAAATGATAGCTGACAATGTTCGTCAGATATATAAAGATGGTAAAAGAGTCTTTGGTATTGGTGGTGAACATTTGGTTACGTATCCTGAAATTATTGCAGTGTCTGAGTTTTATAAAGATTTAGCAATAATTCATTTTGATGCTCATACAGATTTGAGAACTGAGTATTTGGGTGAAGAATTATCTCATTCTGCAGTAATTAGGTTATCTACAAAATTTGTTAACCCTGAAAATATAAAACAAATTGGAATACGTTCAGGCATGAAGGAAGAATTTGAGTTTATGAAAAAACATAATACTTTGTGTTCTTCGTATTCAGACTTGGATAAACTAAAAGGTAAACCAGTTTTTGTTACGGTTGATTTAGATGTCTTGGATACATCTATAATGCCTGGTACCGGCACTCCCGAAGTCGGAGGACTGACATTTGATGAGTTGTTAGGTTGGTTTAAATATTTGAAAAAATTTAATATTGTGGGTGCTGATGTTGTTGAACTTGCTCCTGATTATGATTCTTCGGGTGCTTCTACTGCAGTTGCAACAAAAGTTATTAGAGAACTTTTAATGGTTATGTAGAGGGTATGATGTCAGATTTACAAGATAGAGTAAAGTTTTTAAGAGATGAAATAAATAAACACAATTACAACTATTATGTACTTGATAATCCTACAATAAGTGACTTTGAATATGATAATTTGTTTTCTGAATTGAAAGAGATAGAAGCTAAAAATCCGGAGTTAGTTTCGCCTGATAGTCCAACTCATAGAGTTGGAACAATCAGTACAAAATTTGAAGAATATAAACATGAATATCGTTTGTATAGCTTGGATAATACTTATAACTCAGAGGAATTAGAGAAATGGTATGAAAGAGTAACAAAAGAGTGTGGCTCAGAACAAGAACTCGTTTGTGAATTGAAAATTGATGGACTTGCGATAGCTTTGTCTTATAAAAATGGTCTTTTTACAACAGGTGTTACTCGTGGTAATGGAATTGTTGGTGAAAATATTACACAAAACCTAAAAACTGTAAAAGCAATTCCTTTAAAACTTTTTGAAGATGTTGATATTGATGTTAGGGGTGAAATTTATATGCCTAAAGCATCATTTGAAAAATTGAACGAAGAAAGTTTAGCTAATGGAGAAAAGGTGTTTGCTAACCCTCGAAATGCGGCTGCGGGTTCTCTAAGACAATTAGATAGTACAATTACTGCAAAACGTGATTTGTCTATGTTTACTTATACAGTGATATTACCAAAAGGTAGAGATGACATAAAAACTCATTGGGATAGTATTCAATATATAAAAAAACTCGGCTTTAAAACAAATCCTAATATACGTTTGGTAAAGGATATTCAAGGTGCAATAGAGTTTTGTAAAGAATGGGATACAAAACGATTTGATTTAGATTATGCAACAGATGGTGTTGTTATAAAGGTAAATAGTTTAGCTTGTCAAAATGAAATGGGTTTTACTGCACGAGCTCCAAAATGGGCTACTGCGTTTAAATTTCCACCGGAAGAAATTTCAACAAAATTGTTGGATATACATTTAGGAGTTGGCAAGACAGGAGCTGTTACTCCAGTTGCGATATTAGAACCTGTTAATCTTGCAGGAAGTGTTGTGTCTAGAGCAAGCTTACATAATTTTGATGAGATAAAACGATTAGACGTTAGGATTGGGGATACAGTTTTTATAAAAAAAGCTGCAGAAATCATACCAAAGGTTGTGAAGGTTGTTGATACACCTGAGCATGAAAAATTGCCTGTATATGTTCCGCCAAAAGAGTGTCCGGAATGTCATTCTCCATTAATAGAAAAAGAAGGAGAAGTTAATTGGTATTGTTCAAATCCAAATTGTTCTTCTATAGAAAGAGCAAAATTAGAGTATTGGGTTTCAAGAGAAGCTATGGATATTGATTCTGTAGGTCCTTCTATAATTGAACAATTGTATGACAAGAATATGGTGCTAAATCCTGCAGATTTTTATAGGTTAACACGTCAAGATTTTATGCAACTTGATTTGGTAAAAGAACGTTCGGCAAACAAGATGTTTACCTCAATTCAAGATAGTAAAAACAGACCGTTGGCAAAGTTTATAACGGCTTTATGTATCAGGCATGTTGGTAAAGAAACTGCGGATTTGTTAGTTAATGAAATGACGACATTAGATAATATAAGAACGGCATCAATGGAATCGTTGGCATCAATCGAGGGTATTGGTGAAAAAATAGCAAAGAGTATATATGAGTATTTTCACTCGGAATCAAATATTCAACTTGTAGATGAATTGCTAATGTTAGGTGTAAATCCTCAAGAAGGTTCAGAAAAAGTTTCAGATAAGCTTGCAGGATTAACTTTTGTTTTGACAGGAACATTAGAGAGCATGACAAGAGATGATGCTGGTGCTAAAATAAAAATGTTAAGTGGAAAAAC